>CAIJMB010000041.1 GCA_903821715.1 uncultured Flavobacteriales bacterium | reverse complement strand
CGCGGTGCGCTCGAGGCCCAGCGTGAGCTGGCGACCGCGCAGGTCGTAGGTGAGGGGCCACTGGCTCGGGGTGCCGGGCTTGAGGGCCCAGTCGCCCGACTCGGGGTTTTGCTTGGACCTGCTAAAGTGCGCGTCGGCCAGCTTGGACCACTCGGCGGGCGCCAGCGACGGAGTCCACACCGCTTGGGGCTCTGGGCGCCAAAGCACTTGACGGCCAAAGCGCTCGAGCTTGGCAAAGTTGCCGCTGTCGAGCAGCTCGTAGTCGGTCCAGGGCGCTACGGCCACGTCGATGCGAAGGCTCATGCGCGCTTGGCGTTGTAGTACGCTTGGGTTTCGGCCGCCGGATTAAAGTAGCCGTAGGCGATGTGCGGGTACTGCTCGCGCACCCGGTGCATCAGCTCAAGGACGCCAAAGGGGTTTCCGTCGGGCTGCTTGCGCAGCTTCTTAAAGTACCAGTCGGGGTCGATGTTGAAGTTGCGCCACTGAATCATGCTCAGGTCGGTCGTCTCGATCAGGCGCTGCAGGGCGTCCCACTCGGCCGGCGTGTCGGTGCATCCCGGAAACACAAAGTAGTTGATGCTGGCCCATCCGCCGTGCTGGCGAACGGTGCGCAGGCTCTCGGCGAGGGCTTCGAATTCGTAGTTCCGCGGCAAATAGTACCCCGTATACCAGTCTTTTTGGGCGGAATTCATACTCACTCGGATGCTGCGCAGCCCGGCCTCGCAGAGCTTGGCGACGTCGTCGGGGCGCGACCCGTTGGTGTTGATGTTAAAAATTCCGCGGTCGGTCACGGCACGCACGCGGCGAATCGCCTCGGCCAAGGTGTCGGCGACCAAGAGGGGCTCGCCCTCGCAGCCCTGGCCAAACGACATGACGGGGTAGGGCGCCTGCTCGAGGTGGTGCAGGGCGATGTCGGCGATCTCCTGGGGGTCGGGAATGAACTTTAGGCGAAAGTGCGCGCTGTGCACGTCTTCGTCCTCTTGCAGCGAAATGCAGCCCAGGCAGGTGGCGTTGCAGGCGGGCGACGAGGGAATCGGCAGTTCCCAGCGCTCGAGAAAGAAGTTTTGGGCGGCGCGGCACTGGTAGCTCCCGGCGCACTGCGTGGCGAGGTGCTCGACCAGGCGGTTGTCGGGGAAGCGCTTTTTCATGCGGTCTACCGCGCCCTCGATCATCGGAGCGTGAAACTGGCTAACGTCCTGGCGCAGGTCGGGGTCGACGCGCAAAGCGGTGGTCCAAAAGCGCCCGTCGAACCAGCCCAGGGCCGTGTAGGCATAGAGCGGAAGGATCGGCGCCGGCCCCTTTTTTTCGTAGGCGACCAGGTAGGTTTGGGTGTGCGCGGGGCTGACAAAGGCGGCCACGGCGTCGCCGTCGAGGTGCTCGGCGCGCTGGGTTTCGGGGTTCCAGCCCAGCGGGCGGCGGCCCGGAAGCGCAAAGAACTCTGACCCCTCAGGCAGCGGAATAAAGTCCTCAGGGCTGAGCGGCACCAAGTCGTTACCGGTGCGGCCCATGCAGCGCAGGTAGGGGTGCTCCTCGATCTGGCCCTCGGCGTCGGCCACGAGGGCAAAGGGCACCTCAGAGGGGTGCTCAATGGGTCGCGAGCGAAAGAGCGGGTGTTCGGGGGCGAAGTCGAGGCTGCGGGCGTCCATGGGGCAAAGGTAGCGCGGAGCGTTCCGCGCCGAAATCAGTACAAAAACGTATCAAACGGAAAGCGCACCGCGTGAATCGTCGACGCGTTGCGGTAGATCATCTCGCGCAGGGCGTCGAACTGGTCTTTGTGCAGGGCGCTGATGAACACGCACTGGCCGTTCGTGCGGCGGGCCCAGGCGGACTTGAGCTCGTCGAGGGTTCCGGCGGGGCGGCCTTCGTCGTCGGTCGGAGCCGTCCAGGCGTCAATCTTGTTGAAGACCACGATCTGCGGGGTGTCCTGGCATCCGAGCTCCTGAAGGATGCTGGCCACGGATTCCATGTGGTCCTCGTAGTTGGGGTGGGCGACGTCAACCACGTGCAGCAGAATGTCGGCCTCGCGCACCTCATCGAGGGTCGACTTAAACGATTCAACGAGCTGGGTCGGAAGCTTGCGGATGAAGCCCACCGTGTCGGTCAGCAAAAACGGAAGGTTGCCTACCACCACCTTGCGCACGGTCGTGTCGAGGGTGGCAAAAAGCTTGTTTTCGGCCAGGACTTCGCTCTTGCTGAGCGCGTTCATGAGGGTGGACTTGCCGACGTTGGTGTAGCCGATTAGGGCCATGCGCACGAGGGCTCCGCGGTTGCCCCGCTGGGTGGCCATCTGGCGGTCGATGACCGTCAGCTTCTCTTTGAGGTGCGCAATTTTTTGCTTGATGATGCGGCGGTCGGTCTCAATTTGGGTTTCACCGGGGCCGCGCATTCCGATTCCGCCCTTTTGGCGCTCGAGGTGGGTCCACATGCGCGTCAGGCGGGGCAGCAGGTACTCGTACTGGGCGAGTTCGACCTGGGTGCGGGCGTACGAAGTCTGGGCCCGAGCGGCAAAGATGTCGAGGATGAGGTTGGTGCGGTCCATCACCTTGCACTCAAACAGGCGCTCGATGTTTTTGAGCTGCGACGGACTCAGTTCGTCGTCAAAAATGACAAGGTCAACCTCTTCGGCGTCAATGTAGGCCTTGATTTCGTCCATTTTTCCGGAACCTAGAAACAGTTTCGGGTCCGGCTTGTCGAGCTTTTGAGAGAATACGGCGACGGTTTCGGCTCCGGCGGTTTCGGCCAAAAAGCGGAGCTCGTCGAGGTATTCGTTAGCCTTGGTTTCGTCTTGGAGGCGAGTTACGGCCCCTACGAGCACACAGCGCTCAGGGCCTTGGCGGGGTCGCCGATCAATCATGCAGCAAAGTTAGAACAATCGGTCCCAGGGAACACGGCTCGCGATGAGCAAAAGTCCCAGGCCGACATAGGCGATTACTGCCTGCTGCTTGCGGTGGTCCGCTTCGAGTTTTTTGAAGCGCGAACGGCCCACGGTGACGAGTACGATTCCGACTACGTTGATGCTGATGTGCTCGACCGCAAAGTAGCGGAGTTCGGCGGTGCGCATGACCTCGCCGGCATTCTCGGCAAGGAGTCCGAACCACGGACCAACAAAGTAGAGCCCAAGGCCCATGAGCAGCTGAAGGTGGCCCAGCGCCAGGGTGGCGATGGTGAGTCCGTTGAGCGCTTTGCTGGTCGGCTTGTTTTGAAGTCGGTTGACCAAGGCGAGCACGACGGTCGCGAGGGCCGAGAGCAAAAAGAGGTAAGCGAGGCTTCGGTGGCTGTGGAGCAGTCCAGTGTACACGTTAAATGCGGATTAAATGGGTGATTCCGTTTGTTACCCCAAAGTTAAGTCCCCAAAGTCACCTCGAATGTTAAATTTCGACGGACCTTTGCAGCTATGAAAAAGACGCCGATTCGCAAGCGAGATATTCTAGAGTACCATGAAGGGCACCGCCCGGGTAAAGTAGAGGTGGTTCCGACCAAGCCCTCGAATTCGCAGCGCGACCTGAGCATTGCCTACTCACCAGGTGTGGCCGAGCCCTGCCTCGAGATTGCGGCCAACCCCGAGGATGCGTACCGCTACACCGCCAAGGGCAACCTCGTCGCGGTCATCAGCAACGGAACCGCCGTGCTCGGCCTCGGCGACATCGGCCCGCTGGCCTCAAAGCCCGTGATGGAGGGCAAGGGCGTCCTCTTCAAAATCTTTGCCGACATCGACGTGTTTGATCTCGAGCTCGACACCAAAGACCCCGACAAGTTTGTCGAGACCGTCAAAATTTTGGCGCCCACCTTTGGCGGCGTCAACCTCGAGGATATTTCGGCCCCCGACTGCTTTTACATTGAGAAGCGGCTGCGCGAGGAGCTCGACATTCCCATCATGCACGACGACCAGCACGGAACCGCCATCATCACCGGCGCAGCCCTGCTCAACGCCACCGAGATTGTCGGCAAGAAGCTCAGCGAGGTTCGCGTGGTGTTCAACGGGGCCGGAGCCTCTGCGATCAGCTGCGCCCGCCTGTACTTAGCGCTGGGCGTGACCCCCGAGAATTTGATTATGTGCGATTCAAAGGGCGTGATTCATGACGGCCGCGACGACCTGACGGTCGAAAAAACGGACTTCAAGCGCGCCACCCCACACCGCACGCTGGCCGAGGCCCTTGTGGGTGCCGACGTGTTTGTCGGTCTGTCAAAGGGCAACATTTTGAGCCCCGAGATGATTAAATCCATGGCCGCCAACCCGGTGGTCTTTGCGCTGGCGAATCCAGACCCCGAAATCAACTACGAGGTCGCGATCAAGACCCGCAAGGATTTGATTATGGCCACCGGCCGCAGCGACAATCCGAACCAGGTCAACAACGTGCTGGGCTTTCCCTACATCTTTCGCGGAGCACTCGACGTGCGCGCCACCAAGATCAACGAGGCCATGAAGCTCGCGGCGGTCAAGGCGATCGCCGACCTCGCCAAAGAGGCCGTGCCCGAAATCGTCAACCTCGCCTACGGCAGCCGCAATTTGTCGTTCGGAACCGACTACATCATTCCGAAGCCCTTTGATCCGCGCTTGATTTACACCGTGGCCCCAGCCGTGGCCCGCGCGGCGATGGAGACAGGGGTCGCCAAGAAACCCATCACCAACTGGGAAGCCTACGAAGAGGAGCTTCGCAGCCGTCTCGGCCGCGACGACAAGTTCATTCGCCTCGCCGTCGAAAAGGCCAAGTCAGCCCCCAAGCGTGTGGTGTTCAACGAGGCCGACCACTACCGAGTGCTCAAGGCCGCCCAAATCTCAATGGAAGAGGGCATTTGCCAGCCCATCCTGCTCGGCGACGTCGCCAAGATCAAGGCCTTGATCGAGGAGTACAACTTGGGACTAGAAGACGTGCCCATGATCGATCCACGAAGCAATGCGGCTCCTCATTTAGCCGAGTATGCCGAGACGTTGTACGCGATGCGCCAACGCCGTGGGGTGGGCCGCGAAGAGGCCCGACGGCTGATGTTTAACCGCGACTACTATGGCCCGATGATGGTGCGCAGTGGTCATGCCGATGCCTACGTTACCGGTGCCACGGTGAAGTATACTCGGGCTGTGCGTCCAGTGATGGAGATCCTCGGACCTAAAAAGGGTGGATCGACGGTGGCCGGCGTCTACGTGATGCTGACCAAGCAGGGCCCCAAGTTTTTTGCCGATACAACGATCAATCAGGATCCGTCATCTGAGCGCATCGCGCAGATTGTTTTTGAAGTCTCAAAAATGGTGCGCAAGATGAACATTGTTCCGCGAGTTGCCTTGTTAAGCTACTCGAATTTTGGTTCGAGCGACGGAGTTACACCACGCAAAATGCGAGAGGCGCTCAAACTGATTCGCTCGATGGATCCAGCGCTCACAGTCGATGGAGAAATGCAGGCCAACTTTGCCGTGGACAACGGTTTGCTCGCCGAGCAGTTCCCGTTCAGCGATCTTGTGGGGAATGGTCCGAATGTATTCGTCTTCCCAGGGCTGTCTTCAGCAAATATTTCGTACAAACTCCTGCAGTCAATGGCCGGAATGGAAGCCGTCGGACCCCTGCTCGTGGGCCTAGATTATCCTGCGCACGTGCTCCAGCTGGGATGCAGTGTTCGAGAAATCGTGAATACGACCGCTATGGCTGTGATTGACGCGCAGTCGCGGGAGGTAGTTGGCTGAACCCGATCGCGGTGAGCACGGATAGTGCGGCGACGCCGTAGTAGAGCGTGCTGTATCCGAAGTGTTCGATGACACGGGTTCCGAGCAGCGGAGCCAAGATGTGCCCCAGCGCGTAGGTCGCGGCGTAGAGCCCGAGGTAGCGTCCTCGGGACTGGTCGCCCGCGCGCAGCGTGATCCACGAGATCATGAACGGCATCGCCAATATTTCAGATACGCTGAGCACGAGCATCGACGCGTAAAGCCCCGGCAGCCCAGAGGCCCAGTTAAGGCTCGCAAAAGCAAGGGCCATGACTAAAACTCCAATGGCGATGGCGTGACGGGGTGCGATTCGGTGTTGAGCCCAGTTGACAAAGACCATTTCGACTGCGACGATTATGAGTCCGTTGAATCAGAGCAGCAGTCCAATTTGCTCTTCACCAAGGTCAAAAACATCGCGATAGTAGAGGGGAAGGGTCGATACTAATTGAAAAAATGCAAGGGCAAAGAGCAGTACGAGCGCCGAAAAGGCAAGCGCTCCGCGGTCGCGGTACGGTGACCGCCCAGGCGCAGCCACTTCGCGTTCGCGGCGAGGGCGGCGCTTGCGAAAAAATCCCACAAACAGGAATCCAGCCGCAGCGCAGGTCGCGGCGTCTGCCCAAAAGAGTCCCTGGTAGCTCCAAGCGGCAATGATTCCAGCCGCGGCAGGACCTACTGAGAATCCGAGGTTGATCGCCATTCGGTTGAGCGAGAAAGCGCGGGTGACGTTGCCCTCTTTGGCGTACTCAAATACGGCGGACGAATTCGCGGGACGCACCATGTCGGCTACTGAGGTGAGCGTGAAGACGCCGATGGCGAGCGACCAGAATTCCGTCAAAAAGCTTAGCCCCAGGAAGAGAAAGGCGCCCGTAAACAGTGCGAATTGCTGGACCCGGTACGAGCCAAATCGGTCTGAGAGCGAGCCGCCCGCGAGGGCTCCGACCATTGATCCAACGCCATAAAACGCCATGATCCAGCCGGTGTCGGCCAGACTGTAGCCCAAACCCTCGCGCAGGTAGAGGCCGAGAAAGGGCAGCACCATGGTTCCGGCGCGGTTGACAAACATGACGGTGGCGAGCACCCACGCCTCTTGGCTGAGGCCTTCAAATGCGGCGCGGTATTGCTTGGCAACCCAGCTGATTAACGGAATCTGCACGGTGCAGCAAAGGTACCGCGCACTACCTTTAGGCTCATGAAGAAATTGCTTTCAGCTTTGGCGCTTGCCGCGGGTGTGCATGCCGCGTCTGCCCAGAATTCAATTAAAGATGGAGAATGGTTTCACGCCGTGGGCTACGATTATGCGATTGGGCTCGACCTGAGCACCCTGGCGATGCCGTTTGCAAGTAATGGGGTGACGTGGGCGCCGCGCTATACCTTCCCAGTGGGTGACGAAATGTCGTTTGGCGTGGTGGCTCCGGTGGGTCTTGGTATCGCGCAATCGCAGTTTGGCGGAATCAATTTGGGCTACCACTACACGCTGGCTGCCACGATGCAGGTGGGCTTGGCGAGTACGCAGGCTTCTAATGCCTTCATCGGAGCTTTTGTCAACCTCGGGTACGGCAGTTATGCACGTCAGGTGCGCAACAACAGCGGAATCGGACCAGCTTTTGTGCGCGACGGTTCGACCGGTGTCTTTTCAGAGGTTGGCGTGCGCTACGACTACATGGGCAACGAGGTAAACCTCTCTGCCGGATTGTGGCGCGTCCCCACCAGTGCCGTCGATAAGGCGGACGTGGTGTCGCTTCGGCTGCTCTACGGTTTTTGGTAAACCAGCAACCAGTAAATAGCAGCTAGTAGCTGGTTTCTAGCCGAGCAGTGCCTTGACCTCAGCAGAGACTGCTTTGCCGTCGGCACGGCCCGCGAGGGCCTTCGAAATCAATCCCATGGCTTGACCAAACTGCGCCGCACTGGTGAATCCGTGCTGGGCCAATAGGTCCCGTACCGCCGCGGTAAGTTCGGCTCCCTCGAGCGCCGCAGGAAGGTATCCCTGAATGACCGCCAACTGCGCTTCTTCAACTTCTGCGAGGTCCTTGCGGTCTTGAGCATTGAAGATTTCGGCAGACTCCACGCGCTGCTTTTTGAGGCGCTGAAGCACGGCTATGGCTTGAGCTTCGTTCAGGCTGCCTTGGTTGGCTGCAGAGGTTTTTTCAGTCGTAAGAGCTGCGCGAATGGATCGAACCGCCTCCAGGCGAACCTGGTCCTTGGCCCGCATCGCGGTTTTCATATCCTCAGTTAGCTGAGCTTCAAGTGCTTCAATCGACATTGTCGTGCAAAAATGAGTTGTGGGGGCGGAACTCTAAATCGTTCTTTTCGCCGCGAACCATGTGTTCGCCAAGTGATTGCTCCTTGGAATAGGTGGTTGACGCATCGAGGTTCCATCCTTGACGCTCAAATGCCGGGCGGTCCATGTCGCCTTGCTGAATGCGCTGCTGGGCCTGGCCAAAACGGTGGCTGTAGGCCTGCAGGTAGGCGCGGCGTTCTTGGGCCATGCGGCGCATGGTGTCCTCGAGGCTGTCGCGGTCTGGGTCGATCTGAACGGGCTCGCGCTCGGCGACCATCGGACGCACTTCAACGCGGATTTCATTCGGAACCTGCGGTACAGCCGCGTGTGCCGCTGCCTCAAACGAAGACTGTTCGCGCACCGGAGCCTCAAATTCAACCTCAAACTTGGGGCTTTCAAAGCTCATAGGTGCTTCGATTGGGGCTTCAAACGCTTCAACGGTTTCCGCGGGTGCATCAAACGATGCCTCAATGGCTTCCGCGAGGGGTGCATCAAACGATGCCTCAACAGACTCCACGATGGGTGCATTGAATGATGATTCAATAGCTTCCGCGATGGGTGCATCGAACGATGATTCAACCGGCGCTTCAATGGGCGCAATCGCTTCAAACGTTTCAAATGCTTCGGGCTGCGGAACAATAGGTGCCGGAACGTCTCCGCGCAGCTGCGCCTCAAATGCCAAGAGTTCGTCGAGGCCGACGGTCTTGCGAATTGGCTCCTCGGCTACTGGCTCGTTAGCTACTGGCTCAAAAGTTACTGGCTCGTTTGCTACTGGCTCGTTGGCTACTGGCTCAAATGCCATGGGCTCCTCGGCGGTGATGTCGTCGTCCCAATCCAAGGTCCAGGTCATGGTCTGGGCGGGCTCTTCGTCGTAGGCGAGGGTTTCGCTGAGGGGTGTCTCGGGTGCCCATTCGGGATTTTCGTCAAGTTCGAAGCTCATTTCTTCGAGCACAACTTCTTCGGCTACTGGCTCAATGGTCAAGGGCTCCACAGGCGCGAACTCGAATGCCATTGGCTCTTCGGCTACGGGCTCTTGGACTGCGGGTTCCCAAGCGATGGGCTCGGTGGCGGCCACGGATGCTTCGACGAGGGGCATGTCTGTTGCGGGCTCAGGTGCCGTGTGGGCTTCGCTGAGCGGAACCTCTACGGGGCTTTGCTGCGGCTCGACGGGAACGCTGCTGCGCACGGGCTCGTCAAAGAGGTTGAACTGTGAGCCAGGATTTGAATCGGGGCGGAGTTCGTAGACTACTTTTTCTGGTTCGGCGGGTTTGACCATGCCGATCGGGTTGGTGGCGTTGAATCCGGTAGCAATGACGGTGACTTGAAGGGCGTCGCTGAGGTGCACGTCTTCGCCAATACCCATGATGATGTCGACTTGACGGCCGGCTTGCTCTTGGATGTAGTCGTTGATTTCGCCGATTTCGTCGAGGGTGACTTCGTGCTCGCCGGTTCCGGAAACGATGAGAAGCAGCACGTAGCGGGCGCCTTCAATGTGGTTGTCGTTAAGTAGCGGGCTGTCAAGGGCAGAACGCACTGAGGTCAAGGCACGCGTTGAGCCTGCGGCTTTGGCGCTGCCCATGATGGCGGTTCCGCTGTTGTGCAGCACGGTTTTGGCGTCGCGCAAGTCGATGTTGACGCTGTAGTGGTGCGTGATGACTTCGGCGATTCCGCGGGCGGCCGTCGAGAGGACCTCGTCGGCCTTCATAAAGCCCTGCTTGAACCCGAGGTTGCCGTAGACTTCGCGGAGTTTGTTGTTGTTGATGACAATCAGCGAATCGACGTGCTCGCGGAGGCGCTCGACGCCCTGCTCGGCCTGGCGAAGGCGCATGTTGCCTTCAAAAGCAAACGGAGCGGTGACGATGCCAACGGTGAGGATTCCGAGTTCGCGCGCGGCTTTGGCGATGATCGGGGCGGCTCCCGTACCGGTTCCGCCACCCATGCCCGCGGTGATGAACACCATTTTGGTTTGGGTTCCGAGGGCGGCTTGAATCTCAGCGTAGCTCTCGAGGGCGGCTTGCTCGCCGACTTCGGGGTTCGCGCCGGCACCGAGGCCTTCGGTGAGGGTCGCGCCAAGCTGGATTTTGGTCTCTACCGGGCTGTGGGCGAGGGCCTGGCCGTCGGTGTTGCAGATGATGAAATCCACCCCGCGAATGCCCTGGTTCTTCATGTAGTTGACGGCGTTCGAGCCGCCGCCGCCTACGCCTACAACCTTGATCGCAGAAGAGCGGTGCTTGGGTAAATCGAAATCTAAAGGATTGATGTCCATGGGATTATTTCAGGTCGTTGTCGTCAATGAGTTTCAAAAAGCCGTCGGCCCAGCGCTTAAAGAAGTCGCCTTTGGCGCGCGATTTAGGATCGGCATCCGTTGCGGATTCTACCGCCGTTTCGGCGTAGACTTCTTCAGTAGTGTGGGCGTCCGCAAGGGATTCCACTTCGGCTGCGGGCTGGCTCGGCTCGTCCCAAAAAGCTTGGGCGGCCGCGGGGCTGAATTCGGTGGCTGTCTCGAGTGATTCAGGTGCGGTTTCGCTCACAAAACCCTCTACGTCGCGGCTGTCGAGTCCTTTCATGAGCAGACCCACGGCCGTTGCGTACATCGGCGAATTGAGTGCGTGATCTGAGGGAAGGGTCGCGAGGTGCTCATTCGGGAAGCCGATGCGCGTGTCCATTCCGGTGAGGTACTCGACCAACTGCTTCACGTGCTTGAGCTGGCTTCCGCCGCCGGTGATGACTACGCCCGCGATGAGTTTGCGGGTAGGTTGGTCGTATCCGTAGCTCTTGATTTCGGTGAAGACGGCGTTCACGATCTCGGTGGTTCGCGCGTGAATGATTCGGCTCAACGTTTTGAGGCTGATCTCTTTAGGGTCACGTCCGCGAAGTCCTGGAATCGAAACAATCTCGTTCTCTTTGTTTTCTCCGGGCCATGCGGAACCGAACTTCACCTTGAGCTGCTCGGCTTGCTTCTCGATGATGCTGCAGCCCTCCTTGATGTCGTTCGTGATGATGTTGCCTCCGTACGGAATCACTGCGGTGTGGCGAATGATTCCGTCCTTGAAGATGGCGATGTCGGTGGTTCCGCCGCCAATGTCGACGAGCACCACACCAGCTTCTTTCTCTTCTTGGCTGAGTACGGCCTCGGCACTCGCAAGAGGCTCAAGGTTTATGGCCTTGAGTTCGAGGTCGGCAGATTTAACGCAGCGGGCGATGTTGCGAATGCTCGTGACTTGACCCACTACGATGTGAAAGGTGGCCTCGAGGCGGGCGCCGTACATGCCGCGCGGCTCTTTGATGTCGCCTTGGCCGTCGACCTTGTACTCTTGCGGAATCACGTGAATGATCTCTTCGCCGGGCATCATGGACAGCTTGTGCACGTTCTCAGTGAGGCGCTCGAGATCGCGGTCGCCAATTACCTCTTCGGAATCTGCACGGGTAATGTAGTCGCTGTGCTGAAGGCTGCGGATGTGCTGACCTGCAATTCCCACCACTACTCCTGAGATGTCCATTCCGCAGTCGACCTGCGCGGAGGCAATGGCCTGCTGGATCGACTCGATGGTCTGAGTGATGTTGACGACTACACCGCGCTGCACGCCAAGGCTCGGAGCGGTTCCGTAACCGAGAATTTCGAGCTTGCGGTGCGCGTCGTAGCGTCCGACGAGGGCGGCGATTTTAGTGGTTCCAATGTCGAGACCGACGGCTATGCGGTTGGGATTCATAGGGCGGATGATGGTGAAGTTCGGGTAAATACGACCTGGTCGGCAAAGCGCACGTCGATGCGGTCGAGTTGGTCGAGGTACTGGTGCTGAAGGGCATGCGCATAGAGCGCTTTGGTACGGTGCGCTTTGTCAGCAAAGTCGGAAGCTTGGCCCCACGCGATGCGGTGGCTGTGCCATTCGGGATAGGCGGTGAAGCCTGTTTGGTCGTCAAAATCGAGGGCGTACCAGCCCCCTGGAAAAGCGGAATGCTGGGCAGCGCGATCCAAAAGCCGAATGGCATGGCGGACCTGGCGTGCCGTGTGGACGCCCGAAACGAGGGGAAGTCGGGGGCTGTCGTGCACAGAAATAGGGAATACGCCACCATTAGCGTCGGCGTAGACACTTTGTAAGCCGCTGACAATGCGGGCTTTGGCGGTTTTTTGCTTCACGATCGTTCGGACTGTTCCATCCCACGATGAAAATACCTCGGCGTTTTCGACGTAGGGGTTGGCGCGTAGCTTTTCTTCCAACAATGGAATGTTGATTTCTTTTCGTTTTTTTTGAGTCCAGGGTGCCCCGACGGAGCGGAATTCAGGGTAGAGGTCTGCCACGACCAAAAGTGCTTGGTCTTTGGGCTGGTGGATTCGCACGGTATGCCCAGTGACGACTTGGCTTCCGCGGGGTTGCCCTGCTACCCAGAGGCCGAGTCCGAGCCCTGCGAATCCGAGGATCCATGAGCCGACGATTACGGTTTTGCGCATCCAAGGTTTCATGATTGAGCGCGAATGAGTCGTTCTACGTGCGGAACCAGTCGGTCGATGTCGCCCGCGCCCACCGTGGCCACCACGGTGGCGGGCTGGCTCGCCAGCCATTCCGCGCCGCGGTCGTACGGCACGAGCTGCGCGCCCGGGATCCGGGCCGCCAGCATCGCGCTGTCGACGCCCGCCATGGCGCGTTCGCGGGCTGCATAAATGGGCAGAATGCCGACGAAGTCGGCGCCCGCTAGGGCCTCGGCGAATCCCGCGGCGAAGTCGCGGGTTCGGCTGTACAGGTGCGGTTGAAAGAGCAAAGCCACCTTTTCGCCCGGGAACATCCCCCGCAGGGCTTCGATGAACCGGGTGAGTTCCGTCGGGTGGTGGGCGTAGTCGTCGATGTAGTGGCGGCCAGCGGCGCTTACGCGGCGGTCAAACCGCCGCGCGACCCCGCGGAAGCTCGCGATCGCTTGGGCGATCGCGGCCGCGGGCATGCCCACTGCGTGGGCCAGCGCCGCAGCAGCAACCGCGTTCTCGACATTGTGCAACCCGGGGAGCCCGGCGTGGGTGGCGATCTCGGTTCCGTCGAGCACGAGGGTGAAGGCCTGAACGCCGCCCTCGAGGCGCACGTCGCGGTACGTGTAGCGGTCGCCTGGGCGTCCGTAGGACTCGGCTCCGGCTAGGTCGGCGCAGCCCGGGCCCGCAAACAGCGGCCCCTTGACCTGCCCGGCAAAGTCCCTAAATCCGTCGACCACGGAGTCGGCTTCGCCATAAATGTCGAGGTGGTCGGCGTCGGTGCTGGTGATCACGGCGGCGCTGGGGTGCAGGTGCAAAAAGGACCGGTCGAACTCGTCGGCCTCGACCACGCTGACCTCGGCGGGTCCGGGGAGGCAGTTCGAATTGAAGTTGGTCGCGATTCCGCCCAAAAACGCTTGAATCGGTTGGTGCTGGCTGAGGATCCAGGCGAGCATGGCCGAGGTCGTGGTCTTGCCGTGGGTTCCGCCAACGGCTAGGCATGTGCCGTCGTTGGCGATCTGGCCGAGGAGTTCCGCGCGCTTCATCAGGGTTCGGCCCTGGGCTTTAGCGGCCACCAGCTGCGGGTGGTCGGCGGGAATCGCAGGAGTGTAAATGATCCATGCGTCAGCGGGAACCTTCCAGGCCTCCAGCGATTCGTCAAATCGTAGGGTTGCACCTTCTGAAGCCAGAGCGTCCGTAAGCGCAGTTGGCGTTTTGTCGTAGCCGGTCACAGTGATTCCGCGGGCCATCGCCCAACGAGCCAGCGACGACATGCCAATGCCGCCGATGCCTAAGAAGTCTAGGGCTGGAATGGGGTCGTTCATGTTTACGCCCGCCATGTCCAGAGTCGTTCGCATTCGTTGACGATGTCGGCCGCGGCGTGCGGCTTGGCGAGCTTGCGGGCGTTGCCGCGAAGCAGTTCGAGTTCGTCGGGGCGGTACAGCAGCCCGTGCACATGCCCACAGAGGTTGGCGATGTTGATTTCGGGCATGATGATGGCGGCGCCAGCGGCCACGAGGCTTTGGGCGTTGTGGGTTTGGTGGTCTTCGGCGACGTTGGGCGATGGAACGAGGACCGCCGCAGAACCCGCGCAGGTGAGTTCGCTCAGGGTTCCGGCTCCGGCCCGAGAGAGGACAAGGTCCGCCGCGCGAAGCACACTGGGCA
Source organism: uncultured Flavobacteriales bacterium (assembly GCA_903821715.1). Lineage (GTDB taxonomy): Bacteria > Bacteroidota > Bacteroidia > Flavobacteriales > Schleiferiaceae > TMED14. The sequence continues at coordinate 7,512 of CAIJMB010000041.1, read as the reverse complement.
TGTCGTCGATGAATGCGCTGATTTGGCGTCCGCGACCCTGGCCAAATCGGGCAATGAGGTCTTGAGCATAGAAGCGTCCGCACTGCCAAAAGATTTGGATGTCGCTCGAACGCCACATGTTTTCGCACGAAGCAACGCCCTCGTTGATGGCGCGGGCGCCTTGGCTTCCGCCGAGGATGAGTACGAGCGGCTTGATGGGGTCGAATCCGAGGGCCAGCTTGGCGTCAGCGCGCAGGGCTTCGGTGGTTGGGGTGCCTGCCAGCGTGGCAAGGTCGGGTCGCACGGGGTTACCGGTGAAGCGAATCCGGTCGGCTGGGAATGCCGATTCCATTCCGGGGTAGGCCACGCAGATGGCGCCGGCCTTTTTGCTCAGCCAGCGGTTGGTCCATCCGGCAAAGCTATTTTGCTCCTGAATCAGTGTCGGAATCCCCATTCGCTGCGCCACCCAAAGTGTGGGGCCGCTGACGTAGCCGCCTGTTCCGATCACCAGGTGCGGACGTTCGCGCTCCATGATGGCGCGGACGCGCTTGAGGCTCGTCCAAATTTTACCCGGAAGGCTGAGGTTGGCCAAGAGTTTTTTGCGCTGAAACCCGGCGATGCGAATTCCCTCGATGGGGAATCCTGCGGCAGGCACGCGTTCCATTTCCATTCGGCCTTCTGCGCCGACAAACAAGATGCGGGCTTGGGGGTAGCGGGATTGGATTTCACGGGCGATGCTGACGGCGGGAAAGATGTGTCCGCCGGTTCCGCCGCCTGAGATGATGATGCGCAGTTGCTCAGCCATTGGGTAGGTTGGGTGCTTTGGCTTGGGTAAGGGGTTCGCTGGATTCGTTCCAGTCGTTTTCGAGTGCGGCTGCGAGGTCGGGGTCGACGTCTTCGCCGTCGCCTTTTCCGCGGCTGACGGCAATAACCATGGCAAGGGCGGCACAGGTGAGCAGGAGCGAGGTTCCGCCCGCGCTCACCAGCGGAAGCGTTTGACCGGTAACGGGAAAGAGGCCGGTCGCCACCGCCATGTTGATGAAGGCCTGTAGGACGATGGCGTAGCCGATTCCGAGGGCCAGGAGCTTGCCAAAGAGGTCCTTGGCGCGCTTGGCGACGCGCACCACCGCAAAGAGGAGCCAGATGTACATGGCGAGCACAATGGTTCCGCCCACAAGGCCGTACTCTTCGACGATTAGGGCATAGACAAAGTCAGAGTTGTTCTGCGGCAAGAAGTGCTTGTGCAGGCCTCCGCCCGGACCCTGGCCAAAGATTCGGCCCTCGGCGATAGCCCGCTGCGCCGTAAGTGTTTGGTACGTGTCGTCTTCGTTACCTTGGCCCGAAAAGGTTTCGATGCGCGACTTCCACGTTTGGACGCGGTTGGGCATGAGGTCCGGCGCCACCATGACCGCTGCGACAAAGATGGCGAGTGCGGCTGCGCCCATTCCGGCGATGCGCAGCAAGTACTTAAATGGGTATCCGCCTAATGCAAGTACCACGCTCGCGTTCACGAATACGAGTGCGGCGGTAGAGAAGTTAGCGGGCAGAATCAGTCCCACCGTGGCGAAGATGGCCCAAAGGACCTTGCCAAAAGACTGCCCAAATGTCCATTCTTCTTTGCGCTTGGCCATTTGGCGCGCGACGAACATGATCAGTACGACGTTCGCGAAGGCACTCGTTTGAAACGATAAGCCAAAAATGCTAATCCATCGGCTGGCGTTGGCGCCTCCGATAGTTCGGCCCTGGGCCAAAGTGAATGCGAGCAATCCCAAGGTGAGGACCATGAGCAGTCCCGAGACACTTCCAAAGAAGCGGTAGGGGGTGCGGTGCAAGGCAAATGCAGCGGCCCAGCTGAGCAGAATGAATGAGAAATGACTTAGGGTTCCGCCCCCACTGTACACCGGTAGGAGCGAAAAAAGCGACAGCAAGAGCATGCCCACCCACACTTGGGTGCTGCCCTGAAAGATTTTGCTGAAGCCTTGGTTTTCCATGATTTAGAGGGCGCGAACGCAGGTTTTGAATTGGCGTCCGCGGTCTTCGTAGTTCTGAAAGAGGTCGAAGCTGGCGCAGCAGGGGCTGAGCAGGACCGTGTCGCCTTTGCTGGCGAGTTGGTAGGCGGTGCGTACGGCATGTTCCATGCTCGCAGTCTCGGCAAGAAGTCCGACACGGCCTTCAAATGCTTCGACAATCTTGTGGTTGTCGGTGCCCATGGCCACGATGGCCTTCACCTTTTTCTCGACGAGGCGAAAGAGCTCGCTGTAGTCGTTGCCCTTGTCGACACCTCCCAAGATCAAGACGGTAGGAGTCGTCATGCTTTCAAGCGCGTAGTACGTCGAGTTGACGTTGGTGGCCTTGGAGTCGTTGATAAAGTGGATTCCGCCCACATGCGCTACTGATTCCATGCGGTGCTCGAGGCCCTCAAAGTGCGCGAGCGATTCGCGAATGGCTTCGTCCCGAACCTGAAGGAGGCGGGCCGAAAGGCCAGCAGCCAGAGCGTTGAAGGTATTGTGTTTGCCTTGTAGGGCGAGTTCGTCGATAGTCATTTCGGAGTCAGCGGTTCTAATCAGGTACTTCGGGGGAATGGGGGCGGCACCTTGGGCGGGCATCATTGCGGGCTCAGAGGTGTAGATGGGGTAGAGGTTGGCGGCCACGCGCTCGAGGTAGCGCTGGCTGATGGGGTCTTCGCCATAGAAGACAAAGGCGTCTTCGCTGCGCTGGTGCTGCGCGATGGCAAACTTGGTCTCGGCGTAGGCCTCAAGGCTTCCGTAGCGGTCCAGGTGGTCGGGGGTGATGTTCGTGAGTACGGCCACGTCGGGGCGAAAGCTCGGGCAGTCCTCGAGCTGGTAGCTCGAAACCTCAAGGACGTAGACGTCGGCCTCTGGCTCCAAGAGCAGGCGGCCTGCGCCCACCCCGATGTTGCCGCCCACCTGAACGTTGGCTCCGGCTTGGCGCAAAATATGGCCGAGCCAGCTCGTGGTCGTGGTTTTGCCGTTGCTGCCTGTAATGGCGGCGATTTTAGCGTGGGTTGGGCAGTTTTGGTAGAACCACTCGATGTCTGACCAAATGGGTACGCCGGCCTGTTTCAGCGCAGCCACCACGGGGTGGCTGGGCGGAATCCCCGGGCTTTTTACCACCGCTTCTGCGGTGAGCAACTGGTCAATGCTGTGCTGGCCTTCTTCGAACGGAATCCCTGCGGCTTCCAACTCAGCGCGGTATCCGGGGCCGAGGTTTTTGCCCTCGCTCAAAAAGACGTCCACGCCGCGGTGTGCCGCGAGCAGGGCGGCTCCGATTCCGCTTTCGCCGCCGCCGAGCACGGCGATCCGATGGGGGAGTACAGCGCGCACGGGACTAGCGGAGTTTGAGGGTAATGAGGGTGAAAATGGCCAAGAAGATGCCCGAAATCCAGAAGCGGGTCACGATTTTGGATTCGTGGAGCCCCTTTTTTTGGTAGTGGTGGTGCAGTGGGGACATCAAGAAGATGCGTCGGCCCTCGCCGTACTTCTTTTTGGTGTACTTGAAGTAGGCCACTTGAAGTACCACGCTGAGGTTTTCGACCAAAAAGATTCCGGCCAAGATGGGGATCAGCAACTCCTTGCGAATGGCGAGCGCAAAGACGGCGATGATGGCGCCGATCGACAGGCTGCCCGTGTCGCCCATGAAGACTTGGGCGGGGTAGGTGTTGTACCAAAGGAATCCGATGGCGGCTCCGAGGAAGGCGGCGGCGAACACGATCATTTCGCCCGACATCGGTATGTACATGATGTCCAGGTAGCTGGCGAAGACGACCGATCCGCTCACGTAGGCAAGTACGGCAAGGGTGAAGGCGATGATGGCTGAGGTTCCGCCCGCTAATCCGTCGAGGCCGTCGGTCAAGTTGGCGCCGTTGCTGACCGCCGTGATAATGAAAATCACGATCGGAATGAAGAGCAACCACGCCCATTCGGCCTGCGCGTCGGTCCAAAACACGAGGTCGGCGTAGTCAAAGGTGGAGTCCTTGATGAACGGAATCGTCGTTTTCAGGTGCTGCTCGGCGGTGCCAAACTTAGGTTTGCCTCCGCCCACTTCGCCATAGAGTTCCTCTAGTGCGGTCGCAGGAAGTTCCTCTTTCATCGTGACGTCGGGGTGAAAGGCCAGTACGGCTCCGACCACGAGGCCCAGCGTGACTTGGCCGATTACCTTGAAGATTCCGCGAAGCCCCTGCTTGTTTTTGCGAAAGACCTTGATGTAGTCGTCGGCGAATCCAATGGCGCCCATCCACACGGTGGTAAGCAGGAGCAACTGGATGTAAATGTTTCCAAGGTTCGCCACGAGCAGTACCGGAATAATGATGGCCGCCAAGATGATGAGGCCGCCCATGGTGGGGGTTCCGGCCTTGCTGAGCTGGCCTTCAAGGCCGAGGTCGCGCACGGTTTCGCCCACTTGCAGCTTGCGAAGCAACTTGATCAGACGGCCGCCGAATGCCAGGCTGATGGTCAGCGAGAGCAAGATGGCGAGGGCCGCGCGAAACGTGAGGTAGCTGAACAAGCCAGCGCCGGGCAGGTCGTAGGGCTTGAGGAGGTCAAATAGGGCGTACAGCATGGTTTACAGGTCGTTAAACTGGGCTTTGAGGGTGGCGACGTCGTCAAAGGGATGCTTGACGCCGGCGATTTCTTGGTAGGTTTCGTGGCCTTTGCCGGCGACGAGAATGACGTCTCCGGGGTTGGCGAGCTGTACCGCCAGCTTGATGGCCTGGGCGCGGTCGCTGATGCGCAGGGAACGGCGCTTTTGAACGGGATCCAGACCGGCTTCCATGTCGTCGAGAATGGCTTCGGGGTCTTCGCTGCGCGGGTTGTCGCTGGTCAAAATGGCCTTAGTGCTGCGGTCGGCGGCAATTCGGGCCATCTCGGGGCGCTTGCCCTTGTCGCGGTCGCCTCCACAGCCGATCACTGTGATTATTTGCTGGGCTCCTTGGTTGAGGTCCTGCAGCGTTTTGAGCACGTTTTCGAGCGCGTCCGGGGTGTGGGCGTAGTCGACGATTCCGATTCGGTTGTCGGGGCCAGCAATTTTTTGGAAGCGGCCGTCGACGCTGCGAACCGCGCTCAACGCTTGAAGTGCTTCGTCGGCAGGAATCCCCAATTCCACCGCCACGCCATACATGGCGGCCATGTTGTAGGCGTTGAATGCGCCAATGAGCTGCGACCAGCACTCGCGCTGGTTGATGCTGAGCAGGGTGCCCTGCAGGTGCGATTCGAGGATTTTTACCTTGATGTCAGCCGGACGCTTGAGCGCATAGGTGCGGGTGCGCGCCGCGCAATCCAAAAGCATGGTTTCGCCATGCGTGTCGTCGGAATTCACCAGGGCAAATGCTTCGGAACCCAGTCCGTCGAACAGCATCTTTTTGGCCGCCACGTAGTTGTCCATCGTCTCGTGGTAGTCGAGGTGGTCGCGTGAAATGTTGGTGAACACCGCGCCAGCGAACTTCAGGCCAGTCACGCGGTGCTGCACGAGTCCGTGCGAACTCACCTCCATGAATACCACCTTACATCCGGCATCGCGCATGCGGGCGAGGTGGCCCTGAAGCACCCACGCGTCGGGGGTCGTGTGGGTCGCCGGCTCTTCAGCGGAATTCACGCAGACCTTCACCGTGCTGATGAGGCCGGTTTTGACTCCACGGTGCATGAGCATGTGGTAGAGCAGGGTGGCGGTGGTGGTTTTTCCGTTCGTCCCGGTGACGCCCACCACGGTCATGCCCTGGCTGGGTTGGTCAAACCACGAGCAGGCGATTCGGGCGTAGGCCTCAGAGCTGCTCGCCACGGTGATCCAGGTGACCCCGGGGGCTGCGTCGGCCGGAACCTCTTCGACCACAATCGCTTTTGCGCCGGCGGCAATGGCCTGCGGCAGGTAGGAGTGGCCGTCTGAATGGGTTCCGCGCACCGCAACAAACAGGCTGTCGGGCCGCACCTTGCGGCTGTCGGACGTAACCGACTCGACCGCCAAATTGGTGCTGCCTTGAACGTCCACAAGGCGCACGCCGTACAAAAGGTTCTTCAGCAGCTTCATCCGAGTACGAGGGTTATGGATTTGCGTCCCGATCCGGGAGACCACGAGCGAACGCGGCCGTTGCCACGCACTTCGACGCGGTACCCGTGCTGTTCAAGCAGCTGCACGGCGTCGGCGCCCTTCCAGCCGGCCCAGTTGGGCATGCTTCCGCGCTCGAGGGCCTCTGAAGCGCTCGCCCAAGCCGACTTGGCGACTTCGGCGCGCTTGGAAGCCGTCGATTCGAGGCCGTCGCTCCAGTATCCGCGGGGCGGAACCGTTTCGTCCGGCAAAAACTTGGTAATTCCGAGGGCAATGTCCTGAAAAACGGGCGCAGCCACCACATTCGCGTAGTACCCCATGCTCTTAATCGGGCGCGAAACCACGACCACACACGAGTACTTCGGATTGTCGGCGGGGAAGTAACCGGCGAACGACGCCTGGTAGCCCATGCGCTCCGGATTCCAGTACTCGAGCTGGCAGGTGCCCGTCTTGCCCGCGAGTTTGAGTGAATCGAGTTTGATGTTGGACGCGGTTCCGCGAATCACGACCTTTTCCATTAAGTCGCGGACCTTCAGCACGTTTTCTTTGGACGCGATGCTGGTGCGGATGTACTCGAGCTCTGACTCGGCCACCACTTGGCCGCGGTCGATCGTACGCTCCCACAGACGGGGGCGCACCATCTTGCCGTCGTTGGCCAGCGCATTGTAAAACACCAGGGTCTGCAGCGGAGTGCACTGTACGCCGTATCCGAACATCATCCACGGCAGGGTCGTGCCGGACCATCTGGCGCTGCCCGGCTGCGGAATGTAGGGCTTACTTTCTCCATTGACCTCGATGCCAGTCTTTTCACCGAGCCCCATTTGGTAAAGGCGGTCGATAAAATCTTGCGGATTGGCTAAGTACTTGGGGTAAATGGCCTTTACCACGCCCGTATTGCTCGAAACTTCGAGTGCGCGGCCGAGCGAAATCACCCCGTAGCCGCCCTTGTGCGAGTCGTTGACCTTCTTGCCGTGCACCACGTAGACGCCTCCGTCCGTGTCGACGCGCGTATTGGTGTCGACGATTCCGTCCTCGAGCGCGGCCAGCAGCGCGGCAAACTTGAACGTAGATCCGGGTTCAGTTTTTTCCCAGACGGCGTAGTTGCGCAGCTCGGTGTAGATCGAATCGCCTTCTTCGCGCCCCAAATTCACCATCGCGCGGATTTTACCCGTCGCCACCTCCATCACAATTACGGAACCGTGTTCCGCCTGGTACATCTCAAGTCGTTCCAGCAGTGCATGGTGCGCGATGTCCTGAATGCGGGTGTCAAGGGTGGTTTCAATGTCGGCGCCGTCGCGGGGTTCGACCTCATAGTCGGCCTCGATCGGCTTCCATTGCCCTTTGCCGAAGTGCTGCATCCAGCGCTTTCCGTCTTGGCCGTTGAGTACGCTTTGGTAGGCCGCCTCAAGCCCTGCCTTGGCGTCGGGCCGCCAATAACCAATGGTTCGCTGAGCCAGCATTCCCATCGGCATCAGT
>CAIJMB010000040.1 GCA_903821715.1 uncultured Flavobacteriales bacterium | reverse complement strand
GAAATCTTGAGGTAGCTGTCGCGCGAAGGGGCGGGACCAATGCACACAGCCTCGTCGGCGAAGCGAACGTGCAGTGAATCGCGGTCGGCCTCTGAATACACAGCGACGGTCTTGATGCCCATCTCGCGGCAGGTGCGAATGATGCGCATGGCGATTTCACCGCGGTTCGCGATGAGAATTTTTTTAATCATGGCGCGGGCGAATTAAGCCGGATCGACCAAGAACAAGGGCTGGCCGTACTCGACCGGCTTCATGTCGTCGGCAATCACCTTGACTACAGTACCTGAAACCTCGCACTCAATCTCGTTGAAGAGCTTCATGGCTTCGATGATGCAGACCGTTTGGCCGGCCTTTACCGTGTCACCCACGTTGACAAAAACGGGCTTGTCGGGGCTTGGCTTGCGGTAGAACGTGCCGATCATCGGCGCGGTCACCGTCACGTACTTTGACGTGTCTTCAGCCGGAGCCGCTGCGGCGGCTGGTGCAGCAGGTGCGGCGGCGGCAACTGGGGCGGCGGCCACGGCAGGAGCGGCAGCGAGCACAGGCGCTTGGGCGTACACGACGCCGTCGGGGCCGGTTTTGACCGTAATCTTAAAGTCATCCGTTTCGAGGGATACCTCTTGGGCTCCGCTCTTGGCGACAAAACGAATGAAATTCTGGAGTTCTTTAAGGTCCATAGCTAAGGAGTTAGAAGGGCAAAAGTGCGGCGAAAAAAGCAAAAACCCGGCATCAAGGCCATGCTTGAACCGGGTTTTTATTCACAAAAGGGCGCAAAGCCCCGTCAGTCTTAGGCCTCAGCGGCTTCAGCAGGGGCGCTGTTGTCGATAACTACTTTGCCTTTGTAGTACATCTTGCCCTCGTGCCAGTAGGCGCGGTGCATCAGGTGGGCTTCACCCGTAGCCGAGCACACCGTAAGTGTAGGCATAGGAGCCTTGTCGTGGGTGCGGCGCTTGTCGCGGCGGGTACTGGATTGTCGGCGTTTGGGATGTGCCATGGTTCCTCAGTTTAAAAATTCAACAATTCGTTGGTCAAAAATCTTATTCTTCTTCGCCGTCGTCTAAAAAGTCCAAATCAGAATCATCCCAATCGTCGGCGTCGACCTCTTTGCGGAGCTCGGGTTTGACTCGCTGCAGCGGAACCGACAGTGCCACTAATTCGTAGAGGTACTGCTTGAGGTCGGCTTCGTAGGATCCGTGCGGAAGCACAAGCACCTCAGGTTCGCTGTCGTCGAAGGCTTCGCCAAACTTGACCACTACGCGAAACGCGTTCGAAAGCTCGAGCACGAACGGGTCGTTGCTCAGGTCGCAGGTGGTGTCCATGGCACCTTCGTACGAAAATTCCAACTCAAGCATGTGGTTGGCTTTGCGCAGCAGCACACGGACGGTGGCGGGCCGAAGACCCTCAAGGTCTTGCAGGGGAAATTCTGAAAAGAACGTTTCGTCGAGGACGAATTCAAAGTGGTGCTCGCCAAGTGCAAGACCCGAAAACTGGAGTATGGTTTCACGTGGTCTCATGACGAACTTCGCTTTGAGCCTGCAAAGGTACTAAAAATTCCACAACGCTCAGCGCATTGCGCGGCGATTCTTTACCACCTCGACCGCGGTGTGCAGGGCGGCGAGCATGCTTCCGGCATCGGCTCGCCCTTGGCCGGCGAGGTCCCAGGCGGTTCCGTGGTCGGGCGAGGTCCGCACCAAGTCCAGTCCGGCCGTGGCGTTGACGCCGTCGTGAACGGCGAGGATTTTAAACGGAATCAGGCCCTGGTCGTGGTAGAGCGCCAAGGTGGCGTCGACGTCGCGGTAGCCCCGCCAGGCAAAAAACCCGTCGGCGGCAAAGGGTCCGCGCACGTCCAACCCCTCGTGGCGCGCAGCGTTCAACGCCTCCAGTAGCCAGGTTTGCTCGTCGGTACCTATGCGTCCGCCGTCTCCGGCGTGCGGGTTCAGGGCGAGCAGGGCAAGGCGCGGACGGGCCACTCCGTAGTCCTGGCGCAGTGCAGCGTCCAGCGCGCGGAGCTTGCGCACGACAAGGTCCACCGAGAGTACGCCCTGAACCTCAGAAAGGGCCACGTGCTCGGTTGCGAGGGCGACGGTGAGTTCCGATCCGCGCAGCAGCATCAGGGCCTCGCCCCCCGCGGCTTGGGCAAGGTAGCCGGTATGGCCGGTGAACCCGGGCAGCGGAACGTGTTCTTTGCTCAGCGGCGGCGTGACCATCGCGTCGATTTGGCCGGCGCGCCAGGCGTCCAGGGCCAGGTTGAGGCTGTCGAGGGCTGCTTGGCCCGAGGCGGTGGTTCCGCGCCCAAAAACCCAGTCCACGGTCGGCAGAGGCCACACACAGGGGACCGACGGCACGGGCAAACCCAGCGCCTCCGCTTGGTCCTTGACCATCAGCGGGTCAGCAAACCAGACCAATTCCACGTCGGCCGAGGGAGCCCACTGCGCCAGCGCCTTGAGCACCACCTCGGGCCCGATGCCGTGGGGGTCGCCTAGGGTGATGCCGACGCGAACCGCCATTAGGCGCGGGATTGGGCGGTCAAAAAGTGGGTGAGCAGGCGCACGCCGACGCCGGTTCCGCCCTTGCCGTAGTAGGTAATGGCGCGGTCCAAGAATGCCGGCCCGGCTATGTCGAGGTGCACGTAGGGGTAGTCGATGAAGTACTCCAGGAACTTGCCGGCGGTGATCATTCCGGCCTCGGCGCCCCCGATGTTCTTGATGTCGGCGATGTCGCTCTTAATCAACTCTTTGTAGTCGTCCCAGAAGGGGAACTCGACGAGGCGCTCGTGCGTCATTCCGGCGCTGGCCTGCAGAGCGTCCCAGGTGGCGCGGTCGGCGGTTCCCATGGCGACGGTGGCGTAGGGGCCGATGGCGCGCGAGGCGGCTCCGGTCAGGGTGGCCAGGTCGATGACGAGCTTGGGCTGGTACTTTTTGGCGTAGTGCAGCGCGTCGGCTAAGATCAGTCGGCCCTCGGCGTCGGTGTTGAGTACCTCGACGGTGACTCCGTTCGAGATTGTGATCACGTCGCCCGGAACCAATGCGTTGCCGTTCAAGCGGTTGTCGGTGGCCGGAATCAGGCCCACCACGTTCACGGGAAGCTTGGCAGCCGCTACGGCGCAGAAGGTTCCGAGCACGGCCGCGGCGCCCGACATGTCGCACTTCATGTCTTCCATGAAGTTGCTGGGCTTCAGGCTGATGCCGCCGGTGTCGTAGACTACACCCTTGCCGACGAGTGCGATGGGCTGGTCTGCCTTGGCGCCTTCGCCGCGGTACTCGAGCACGATGAACACGGGCGGATCGACCGACCCCTTGTTCACGCCCAGCAACCCGCCCATCTTCAGGGCCTCGATTTGGGCCTTGTGGAGCACCGTGCACTTGAACCCGTGCTGGGCTCCGAGCTGTTCGGCGCGGGCGGCGAGCTCGAGGCTTCCGAGCTGCAGCACCGGAGTGTTGATGAGGTCGCGCGCCTCGGTCACCCCGTCCATCAGGGCGTTCCAGGTGGTGAATTCGGCGGAATCGCTGCCGACCACGTCGAGCTGCTCGAGGGTCCACTGGTCCTTGGCCTTGGTGCCAAAGAGTTTGGTGTAGCGGTAGGCGTTCAGGGCCAGGCCTTCAGCCACCGTCAGGGCGGCGGGCTGGGCGTCAAGCGTCACGTGGCGGAGCTTGTTTTTGGCCAAAATTCCGCCCAAATCGGCCCCTAGTTGGCGAAGCGCATGCAGGCCGTCGGCGGTCGCGGCGTCGGCGTCGCTGGTCGCCAGCAGCAGGTCGCCGGTGGCGGTAGCCAGGTGCATCCAACCCTTCACCCCGCGGTCGACGCGGTTTTGGTAGGCACTTAGTGCGGAATCTTCGATGCCCGCCGCACGCAAAGCATCAGTACTGGGGCGGAGCACGGCGCGCACGGCGGCGCCGGCAGAGGAGGGAACAAGGCTGCGTTTCATACCTACGAAGGTAGCGCTCGTACCTTTGCCCCATGTTCACCGGAATCATCGAAAACCTCGGCCAAATCGCGGCCATTACCCCCGACGGAGGCAACGTGCACTTCGACGTCACGTCGACCCTAGCGCCCGAGCTCAAAATTGACCAAAGCGTGGCCCACGACGGATGCTGCCTGACCGTAGTGGCGCTGCACGGCGAGGGAGTTCCGCACGGATTCCGCGTCACGGCCATCGCCGAAACCCTCGACAAAACCTGCCTCGGAACCTGGTCCGTCGGCCGAACCGTCAACCTCGAGCGCGCCGCCCTGGTCGGAAGCCGCCTCGACGGCCACACCGTGCAGGGACACGTCGACTCGGTGGGCCGCGTCACCGAAGTATCTGAAACCCACGGCAGCTGGCGCGTCGCCATCGAGCACCCCGCCTTCGAACTGCACCGCACCGTCCCCAAGGGGTCGATCACGCTCAACGGCGTGTCGCTGACTGTGGTGGATTCCGGGCCGACGCACTTTAGCGTGGCACTGATCCCCTACACCTGGGAGCACACCAACCTCTCAAAGCTGCAGGTCGGCGATCCCGTCAACCTCGAATTTGACGTGCTGGGCAAGTACGTGCTGCAGTACCTGCGCGAGCTCGGAAGCCTCTCGCGCTAAAGGCCGCCGGTGGGCTAACTTTAGGCCCATGCGCCACTTTGCCGTAGACGTCGAAACCGCGAACAACCAGCGCTCCAGCATCTGCCAAATTGGTTTGGTCGAGGTGCTCGACGACCGCGTGGTGCCGGTCTACAGTTCGCTGGTGCGTCCGCCGGGCAATGCCTACAACTACCACAACATTCGGGTGCACGGAATCCGGCCTGAACAGACTCACGAAGCACCCACCTTTGAAGAGGTTTGGCCCGACATCGCCGCCTACTTTGCCCACACGGTTTGGGCGCACAATGCGCCGTTTGACTTCGGATGCCTGACGGCCACGCTGGAATACTACTTTTTGCCGGTTCCGACCTGGAAGAAGGGCTGCACCTACCGCGAAACCCGCATGGGTCTCAAGAAGGCCTGCGAGCACTACGGCATCTTTTTGCTCAACCACCACGACGCCCTGGCCGACGCCACCGCCTGCGGCGAGGTCCTGCGCCGGGTGCGCTTGGAGCGGACTCCGGAGGGGTTGAGGTAGTTGGCCCATTGACAGGGAGACCGAGGCACTATTTGCAATTAACCCCGTGGTGTAAAATTTGAGGAAGACCTCAATTATGATTATATGTCTTTAACAAATTTTCAGTAATGAAAACTCATCCAAAAAAAGGCATAACGTAGCATGTTTCAATTTCCATTTTTAGGTGAAGACTTCCCTTAAAACACTAGCGGTTATTAATTGAAAACCCGTAATTTGTTAAAATAGAGAAGTTATGAGAAAGAGTCAGTTCACCGAAAGCCAAATTGTGGCGTTCATACGTCGGCATGAGCAGGGCGAGCCCGTGG
>CAIJMB010000039.1 GCA_903821715.1 uncultured Flavobacteriales bacterium | reverse complement strand
CGCAGCGGAGGCCGACTCGGCAACAAGGGAGAAGAAGCGGCTGTGGCGGCGGTGCAGATGGCCGCGTTTTAGCTGAGATTGGCAAGGTTGGCTTGTTGGCAAGGTTAGCTCGTTAGCAAGTTTGGCTTATGGCGTGACGGTGCCACTAGCCATCGTGTTCTAGTTTTGAGCACGTGCCTTCGGCACTGAGTGCCTTGAATACTTGATGTAAATGAAGCTTTTCTGCAACAACTGGCAAAAGCCAGCAAAAAGAAGCAAGCCACCAGCAACTAGGGGCTAAAAATCCAACGAGCCAACTTTGCTAATCGGCCAACGAGCCAACCTCGCCAACCTTGCTAATCGACCAAACTTGCCAACGAGCTAACCTTGCCAACGAGCTAACCTTGCCAACAAGCCAACCTTGCTAACGAGCTAACCTCGCCAAATGGTAATTCACCGATTTTTACCAGTTCCTGCGCGAAGGATTGAATAAGCACCGATCCGTGGCGACCTTTGCCAGGTATGAGTACGATTTTGGATTCCGGCGCCCTGGAGCGCGCGCAAATTTGGTTGAACAGTCCCATTGATGAGGCGGACAAGATTGCGATTCGCGGCATGCAGGATTCGGATCCGGCGGCCTTCAACGAGGCGTTTTACACCGAACTTGAATTCGGAACCGGTGGCCTTCGCGGACTTATGCGTCTTGGCAGCAACGGCATGAACCGCTACACCGTGGGACTTGCGACCCAGGGATTGGCGGACTACGTCAATGCCGCGAGTGCGACGCCTTCGGTGGCGATTGCGTACGATTCACGAAATCAAGCTCCGGAATTTGCCCGTGTCGCTGCGGACGTGCTGGCGGCAAATGGTGTGAACGTGTGGCTGTTTGACGCCCTGCGCCCTACCCCTGAATTGAGTTTTGCGGTGCGCCTGCACGGCTGCACGGCGGGTATTGTGATCACGGCTTCGCACAACCCCAAGGAGTACAACGGATACAAGGTGTACTGGAGTGACGGAGGCCAGATTGTTCCGCCGCAAGACAAAGAATTGCTGGCGGCGGTGCGCGCGGTGACCTTGGCTGACGTGAAGTGGTCTGGCGGAACCGGCGCAGTGCGCCCCCTCGGCCGCGAAACCGACGAGGCCTACTTGGGCGCGCTCGAAACGCTTTCACTCAACCGCCAGGGCAATGCCGGCTTGGGCATCGTGTTTACGGCGCTGCACGGAACCTCAATCACCCTCCTTCCCGAATCACTTAAGCGATGGGGCTTCGCCAAGGTAGACGTACTTGAGGCTCAGGCCACGCCGGACGGTAACTTCCCTACGGTTCACTCACCCAACCCTGAGGAACCTGCTGCGCTGGCCCTCGCCGTGGCCCGAGCTGAAGAACTGGGATACGACTTCGTCGTGGGATGCGACCCCGACAGCGACCGTGTGGGCATTGCCGTCTTTAACGACCACGGAGACCTTGAGCTGCTCAACGGCAACCAGGCGGCGGCGGTGCTCATGGATTACGTGCTCGCGCAGCGTTCCGCCCAAGGGAGCATGCCCGCGAACCCCTTTGTGGCCAGCACCGTGGTGACTTCGCCCCTGCTGCTTCGCGTGGCCGAGCACTACGGCGTGGAAGCGACCGAAACGCTTACCGGTTTTAAATGGATTGCGGAGCAAATCCGGCTCCGCGAAGGCAAGCAAACGTTTGTAGTCGGAGGCGAAGAAAGCTACGGCTACCTCGCGGGCGACTTTGTGCGCGACAAGGACGCCATTGGCTCAGCCTGCCTGCTTGCTGAGGCCGCGGCATTCCACGCTTCAACGGGCTCGAGTTTTTACTACGCCCTACTTGGCCTGTACGCCCGCCACGGGGTACACCAAGACGAACTACTGAGCGTGACCAAACCCGGGCGCAGCGGACTCGAAGAAATTCAGGCGATTATGGCGCGCTTGCGCACGGCGACTCCGACTGAGGTGGCGGGGGTTCCGGTGGCCGAGGTGGTCGACTACCAGCAGCGAAGTAAGCGGGTACTGGCCGATGGCTCGACGAGCGCGCTGACTCTGCCCGCATCCAACGTGATCCAGCTAGTGATGGCGAACGGTGACCGCATCACCGCGCGTCCGAGCGGAACCGAACCCAAGATCAAGTACTACTTCAATGTGCTTGGTGGTCACCTTGGCGAGGTTGACCAAGCTGGTCAGTACCGCCGCGTTCGCGAAGAATTGGCCGCACGGGTCGACGCGTACCGTGAAGCGCTCCGGCAGTACTAACTTGGGGGAATGAAAATCATTTTTGTCCTCATCCTAGGACTCGCCGCATGGGTCGTGGTGGCACAGCCGCGCGCGCTGAACGCAGCCAAAGAAACCTGGTTCCACGCCGAAATCACCCTGCGTCCCGCAAAAGACGGTCAAGCCGCGTGGATTTTACCGTTTGACATTGTGTCGGTGCAGCCCAAGGGCGCCGTTCGACCCGACATGTACGTGGCCAACGGCACAGAGCGAATACTTCTGGCCTACGCCGGAGCCACTTCCGACGGCTATGAGCGCTACGAAATCCCGTACTTTCCTGGTGAGCTCGTGTGGCGCCGTTCCGGACGCACCATGGACGGATTTTGGATCCGCCCCGACCGTGGTGAGCAGTACCCTCTTTTGCTGACCATGGGCAATCGCCCGCGCTTTGCGCTCCCCAGCCCGCAAGGCAGCGAACAACCATTAGCTGACCGCTACGCACTGCGCTTTCATCAACCCAACCAACCCGTTGCAGAGGGCAATCCCGGCATTGCCGTGCTCCGCGAGGACGAGGACGGAATCGTGACCGGAACCATCATGACCGAGTCCGGCGACTACCGCTACCTGGCCGGAAACCGACGCGGCAACCGCGTGCACCTCAGCACCTTCAACGGGGTGTTTGCGTACGTATTTGAGTTAGAGCTTCTCGAGGGCGGAGCCGTTCGTGGACGGCAAATCTTGAGCGCCACCCGCGACCAAGCCATTACCGGCAAGGCCGATCCCGACGCGAAGCTGGCCGACCCCACTACCCTAGCCGGCCTAAAGCCGGGGGTCGAATCGCTCACGTTTTCGCTTCCGCACTACCAAAGCGGCGCACTTTTTAGCCCTGAATTGGGCAAGCCCGCCGTGATTCAAATCATGGGTTCGTGGTGCCCGAACTGCGTGGACGAGAGCAATGCCTTCAAACAGTTTCACGCGGCCTACCCCGACGTGCAGTTTTTTGGTTTGACCTTTGAGCGGAGCGCGGAGCGCGAGCAAGCATTTGCCGCCGTAGACAAGTTTGTACGCGGACTGGACCTGCGCTACCCCATTTTGTTCGCGGGCCGTGCCGAGCGCGGAGCCGTGGAGCGCGTGCTCGATGGGCTCGCCAACTTTTCGTCCTACCCTACCACCATTTACCTCGACAAGCAGGGTCGGGTGCGCAAGATTTACAGCGGGTTTTACGGGCCCGGAACCCCAGAGTACGAGCCATGGCTTCAGGAAACCACGGCCTTCATCGAAAAGCTTCGGGCTGAGTGAAGAAGGGTCCCGAGGCGTTTTT
>CAIJMB010000038.1 GCA_903821715.1 uncultured Flavobacteriales bacterium | reverse complement strand
ATAACCGGATTTTACTTTTTTTCTTCCGCGAACTGACGTACGGAATTTATATTTTTGTACGTCATGAGATTCAATCCGGAACCCGAAAAGAAAAAACTCACCTTGCGCTTGAGCGAAGACGCTATTGCGTACGGCAAGCAGCGCGCCGACGAGCTTGGGCTCAGCGTTTCGGCACTTGTAGAGCAGTTGTTCGAAGCCATGCAGGTTCCCACGGAAGCTCCGAGTTCCGAGTTTCAGGCGTTGATGGATGCGCTCGAAAAGGTTCCGCCCCGAAGCGAGGACCAGTTTGATCCCCAAGATCCATATTACAAATCCGCCGCGGCCAGCCGCCATGAGTAAGCCAAGGGTGTTTGTGGATACCAACGTGCTGCTCGACATTGTGCTGCACCGCACCCGGCATGTACGTGACGCAATGACGCTAATGAAGCTTGGTATGGACGGGCGTGTGGAGCTCGTGACTACCGCCTCAGTCATTCATGCGGTACGGTATGTGGCGATGAGGGATCGCGGAAGGGCCTGCATCGAACTGCTTGACACATTGATGCGCAACCTAACACTGATTCCTGAATCGATGGATGCGCTCCGCGGCGGTCTAAGTTATAAGGACCCTGAAGACGCGGCGCTCGCGATCAGCTGCCTCGAACAGGGCATACAATGGCTCGCTACACGGAACGTGGCCGACTTCGCCGCATTTCAAGAGCGTGGCCTGCGGCCAGTCCTGCCGTCGGTTATTTGCGCAAGGATAATGATATAGAAGAATCGGCTGGCACAAGAAACCAGTAGCCAGGGGCTAAAAGAGTCCGTTCAGCTCCGCGTCAATTTTCTCAATCACCTTGCCGAGGTCCTCGGGCTTGCTGTCAAATTCGAGTTGGTCCACGTCGATGACGAGTAGGCGGCCCTTGTCGTAGCCCTTGATCCACTCGTTGTAGCGTTCGTTGAGGTTCTGCAGGTAGTCGAGGCGGATGCTGTTTTCGTAGGGGCGTCCGCGCTTTTGAATTTGGCGCACCAGCGTCGGAACGCTCGCGTTAAGGTAAATCAGCAGGTCGGGAGCCTTGATGAATTCCTCCATGAGCCCGAAGAGTTCCTGGTAGGTGTTGAAGTCCCGCGAAGACATGAGGCCCATGTCGTGAAGGTTGGGGGCGAAGATGTTCGCATCCTCGTAGATGGTGCGGTCTTGGATGACGTTCTTGTTCTGGCTGCGAAAGCTGTGAATCTGGCGGAACCGGCTGTGCAAAAAGTAAATCTGCAGGTTGAACGACCACCGCATCATGTCGTCGTAGAACTCGTTCAGGTAGGGGTTTTCGTCCACCTCTTCGAAGTGGGGCTGCCAGCCGTAGTGCTTGGCGAGTAGGGTGGTCAGGGTGGTCTTTCCCGACCCGATGTTTCCGGCGATTGCAACGTGCATAGGGTCAAAAATAGGTTATTCTTAGGCACCGAAGCGTGTGAAATGCGTACTTCCGCTTAAGGGACAGCTAGGTCGCTGGTCCGCGCCAAATTGCGGTCATGAATACGAGAAATTTGATAAATACGTATGACTTACTTAAATTCGTACGTATGAGCAAGCAAAAGCTGACCTTGGCCTTGGATCCGGAACTGATTTCGTTCGGAAAAAACTATGCCGCCCAACGGCGCACCACAATCACAGAGGTGTTTGAGCGCTACCTCGCGGCGCTGCGCGATACGGAACTTCCGAAGACGGATGACCCGCTCGTGGCGGCGGTTCGAACTGCGGCACTGCAGCGCGAGCCCATCACGATGGACGAGTTGCACGAACTCCGCGAGCAGAGCCTGCTCGACCAAATGCTGCGCTATGAAACTGGTGCTTGATTCCGACGTCTTGCTTGATTTTTTGCTGGCGCGGAGTGGATTCGTGCACGAAATAGACCACTTAGTGCAAAATCAATACGAATGGAGATTAGATCTCGCCACTTCGGCGTGCGTGCTGCAAAATGTGCACTATATCGCGCGGCGCGGCGGATTCACCCTACCCAACGAGGTGCTGGAGATGCTTTTGGAGCGGGTAACCGTGATTCCCGTGCTCGGCGAGCATTTGGAACGTGCGCTATCATTTACTGATTTCGAGGATGCCGTGCTGGCCTATGCCGCGGCCGAATGGGGTGCGGACTACCTTATTACGCGGAACCTCAAGGACTTCCGCAAAATTCCAGAGGTGACGAGCCTTACGCCGCGCGAGTTCATCGCACTGCGCGGCGCCAAAAGCTAGAGGTTAGCGCCTAGCAGCTCGTCAATCAAGCTGCGGTCGTTCATCAGGCGCGGAACTTTGTTTTGCCCGCCCAGCTTGCCCTTGGATTTGAGCCAGTTGTGAAAGGTTCCGGTGGGGGCTGCGTGAATGCGCGGCGGATTGAGGACCATGTCTTTGTAGCGCTTGGCTTCGTAGTCTGAGTTGGCCGCCTTGAGTGCGGTGTCAAGGGCTTGGCCAAAGGCCTCGAGTGAGTAGGGTGGAGTCTGGAATTCGACCAGCCAGTCGTGGCCGCCGCCGGCTTCGCCGGCCGGCGCCCACCAGGGCGCGGCAGTGTACTCGTCGACGAGGGCCCCGGTCTTGCGGCAGGCTTCGGCAATGGCCCGTTCGGCGTTGTCGATCATGAGTTCTTCTCCGAAAGCATTGATAAACAGGCGGGTACGGCCGGTGATGCGAATGCGGTAGGGCGCCACCGAGGTGAATTCGACGGTGTCGCCGACGATGGTGCGCCAGAGTCCGCCGTTGGTGTTGAGGATTACGGCGTAGCTGACGCCAAGGGCGACCTCGGCGAGTGGGATGGCGCGGGATTCCGAACCGTTGAAGTCGGCGACGGGAATGAACTCGTAGAAGATTCCGTGGTCGAGCATGAGGAGCAAGCCGTCGGCGTCGAGGCTGTCCTGAACGGCGAAAAAGCCTTCGGAAGCATTGTAGGTTTCGAGCCGGCGCGTTGCGGCGGGCAGGATGGCCGCGAACGAGGCCTCATAGGGGGTGTAGGCGACTCCGCCGTGCACAAAGAGTTCGAGGTTGGGCCACACGGCCTCGAGGGTGGTTTCGCCCCGGATCTCTAGGACGCGGCGCAGCAAAACCAGCATCCAGCTGGGGACGCCAAAGAGCGACGTAACGTTTTGACGGGCAACCTGCTGGGCGATTTTTTCGATTTTGGCTTCCCACTCGTCCATGAGGGCCACGTCGTGCGAGGGGGTGGACCGCCAGCTTGCCCACATCGGGAGGTTGTCGATCATGATGGCGCTCAGGTCGCCATAGTACGAGTGCTCGTTGAGCTCGTTGATCTTCGACGATCCGCCCAGCCGGAGGCTGAGGCCATCGTAGAGTTGAGAATCCGGAACCTGTTCTGCGTAAAACGCGAGGAGGTCGCGCCCCACCTTAAAGTGGTTGTCTTCGAGCGACTCGTTCGAAACCGGAATGAACTTGGACTTGGCCGCAGTGGTTCCGGAACTCTTAGCAAACCACTTGGTGACGCCCGGCCAGAGTACGTTGGCTTCGCCGCGCATGCTCCGCTCAATCCAGGGGTAAAGCTTGTCGTAGTTGACAATGGGAACGGCCGCCGCGAACTCGGCATACGTCGTGGTTGCCGTGAGCCCGTGCGCTTTGCCGTAGTCGGTCATGGCCGCTGCAGTCATGAGCTCGTGAAAAACGTGCTCTTGGGCCGCCAAGGGCGCGTCGCGCATAGTGTGCAAGCGCGGAACCCGGCTGCTCAAGCGCCAGTTAACGAGGTCGGTGATGGGTGAAAAGGCCATGCGGCAGGGTACCTTTGGTGGGTAGAAGATAGTTCAGATGTCGTTCACTTGGTCCGCCGCGCCCGTGCGCAAAATGATTTTGTCGGTTTCGGAACCGTCGGTGCGCGCTTGGATTCCGATCGGACGCCACCTCGTTGACGTGAACGCCCTGATTGGCAAGCAGCTGCGCCTCGAATGGCCAGGCATGGCCGAGTGCCAATCTTGTGGTGGGATCTTTTCAGAACTCCACGCCCAGGGCTTTTGCCGCAAGTGCTTTTTTGACAGTCCGCTTGCCGGCGCCAGCATTGTTCGCCCCGAGCTGTCTACTGCCCACCTAGGCAAGGCGGACCGCGACCTCGAGTTTGAGCGCGCCTACCAGCTGCAGCCGCACACGGTCTACCTCGCTGACTCGGGCGGAATCAAAGTCGGCGTTACCCGCACCCGCCAGCAGGTCACGCGCTGGCTCGACCAGGGCGCCTCGCGGGCTCACGTGATCGCGGTTACCGAAAACCGATACGAGGCCGGACTCATCGAAGTGGCCCTGAAGCAGCACTTTAGCGACAAAACCGACTGGCGAAAGATGCTTGCTGGCCTCGAGTTTGGCGCCGAATTCGAGAGCGCCGTGGCGCGCGGCGTTGAGGCGATTCCTTCGGACCTTCAGCGCTTTGCGGTGGCCAACGGGGTGAATCATCGCGCCCACTGGTCACTCGCCAAGGGATTCAATGCAAAGTCTGTCAAGCTAAGCCAGCCCGGCGATGTGCTCGAGGGCATCCTCGCAGGCCAGCGGGGACAGTACCTGGCGTTCACCGACGGACGCGTCATCAACATTCGCTCGCACGAGGGCCTCTTCATGGCGATTTCGACATTCGTGAACGTTTGAGTATAACAATTTGGTTATATAACAAAAAAGTTATAATTTTGATTGATGAAGAGCAATTCGTTGATCAAGATGATTGAGAAGGATGGTTGGTTTAAAGTTCGAACGAACGGCAGCCATCATGTGTTCAAGCACAATCAAAAGTCAGGTCTCGTTGTTGTTCCTCATCCGAAGAAGGATGTACCAGTTGGCACGGCAAAATCCATTTTAAAGCAGGCTGGCATTAAATAAAGAAAAGATGGACAAGAATCAGAACATTGAAGTACTCGTGGAACGTCATTACGACGGCACTTATTGGGGGACTACCCAAAATGTTCCTGGCGTAGTTTCTGCGTTTGGTGCCTCGTTAGATGAACTAAAGAACAATCTGAAGCACGCATATGAGTCATACTTAGAGGTGGCTTTGGAGCAAGGGGAGGTTTGGGTCGAGGAAGTTCGGCTTCGGACCGAATGGGTGTTTTCAATGAACATGCAGGCCTTGTTTGATTTAGTGCCCGAAGTCAAAATTTCAGCCATTGCTCGACGAGCGGGGATTAACGAAAGTTTGATGCGTCAGTACGCAACAGGCAAGGCGGTGGTATCAGAAGATCGAGTCCGCTACATTGAGCGGACGATACACGACTTAGGTCGTGAGCTGCAGTCGGTAAAACTTTAGTTCCGAAAGAAGCGACGGTACATCCAGACACCCGCGTACATGAAGGGGGTGTCGAGGGCGGCCATCAAAATTTTGAAGAGCCAGGCGTCGCCCATGTACTGGATGAGGGTAGGGGTCGGAAGGACTCCGACAAAGAGAATGGCGATCACAAGTATGCTGTCTACGCCTTGAGAGAGCATGGTTGAGAAATTGTTCCGCACCCAAAGGTGCTTGCCTCGGGTGACGCGCTTCCAGAAGTGAAAAAGGCGAACGTCCAAGAGCTGGGCGACGATGTAGGCAGCCGTGGAGGCAAAAATTACGCGAATGGAGTTGCCGAATACCATTCCGTAGGCCTCGTCATTGACCTTTGAAAAGGGAAGTGCGGGCCAGATTCCGCCCAGCCAAATGACGAGCAAAACGAGTAGGAGCGCGGCGAATCCGCTGTAGACCACATAGTCAGTCCGGCGCTTTCCGTAGAATTCGCTGAGGAGGTCGGTAACGAGAAAGGTCAGGGGGTACGGAAGGATACCTACTGAAACCACGAAGGTTTTGAAGCCCAGGTCGATTTCGACAAACTTGTTCGAAACCAAGTTGCACACCACCAAAGCGGTGATGAACAGGGATCCGAGGGCCATGTAGACGGCAAGATTGCGGCCTTCGAGCGGACGTTCTTCTTCGATAGTCATGGGTTACAGCAAAAGGGTTTCGCGCGCTTGGATTCCGCCCATGCGCTGGATTTTTGTGTGAAGAGCGCGGATTTGGGCCTCAAGGCTCGCACTGCGCAGGCTTACGCCAAATTCGCGCAGCGCTCTCCGCCACGGCTCTTCGTCGAGGGTGAAGTGCTCGACGCGGTAGCTGCTGAGCTCGGCACGTTTCGCGCAGGATTTGACGGCTTCGTGGAGCCCGCCGAGCTCGTCGACCAGCCCCAGAGCTTGGGCCTTGGAGCCGCTATACACCCGGCCGCGCGCAATGCTGTCGACCACGCTGGCTTCGAGCTTGCGCCCTTTTGCGACCACCTCTTTGAAGCGGGCGTAGGTGCGGTCGACCGAAGTTTGTACCACGGCGAGCTCGCTCGCCGTGGGCGTCCGATCGAGCGACGGAAAGCTGGCGAACGGATGCGTCGCCACCGGCTGGGACTTGATGCCCATCTTGTCGTTCAGGAGCTCTTCGCCGCTAAAAAGCAGGCCGAAAACTCCGATAGAGCCGGTGATGGTGGTGGGTTGCGCCCAAATTTCGTCGGCCGGAGCGGCCATGTAGTAGCCGCCGCTCGCTGCGGCTCCGCCCATCGAAACCACCACCGGAAAGGCGTCGGTCAACCGAACTACGCCGCGGTGAATCTCATCCGAAGCCAGCGCGGAGCCCCCCGGACTGTTGATGCGCAGCACGACGCCCTGCACGTCGTCACGTTCGAGCAGCGCGTCCACTTGTTCGGTGAAGTCAAAATCGGCAATGGCCCCAGCGTCAGACCCGTCCACCACGTCGCCCTCTGCAATCAGCACGGCGATGACGCCCTTGGCGTCGCCCGGCTCAATCAGCGAATGGAAGTCGGCGGCTGAAATGATTCCGTCCTCGTTACCGCCCCAATCGGCCACCGACCACTCGTCGGGGTACTGCAGGTGGTCGACCAGCGCGAGTTCCTTAGCACGCTCGGCAGTCAGCAGCGGCTCGTGGTTGAGAATGTGGGTCCAGTCGGAATCGTTAATGCTGCGCCGCGACGCCCGAATTCCGACCTCGACTTCGGACCAGATTCCGCCCAGCAACTCGGTGTACTGCAGGCGGTTGGCGGCCGACATGCTGTCGGCGATAAAGGGCTCTCCGGCACTTTTGAAGTCGTTGTCGGAACCCCGCACAAGATGTGCCTTCACCCCGAGCTTGTCGAGCGCGCCCTTGAAGTAGGTGGGGCTGGCGCTGAGGCCATTGAGCACGAGCATTCCGGCCGGAGCCAAATAAATTTTGTCTGCCACACTCGCTATATAGTAGCTTTTGGGGTCGTAGGCCTTGCTGGTCGCCACCACCGTCACTCCTTGGGCTTGGGCGGAATCCAGTGCCGTACGCAATTCCGTGAGCGCGGCCCAGCTCGCATCGACCATGCCCATGTCGAGCCAAATAGCCTTGACCTTGTCGCTCTTGCCCGCCGCATCGACTACCTCAAGCAGTTCGTACAGTGACATCTGTGCGGGCTCGTCGAGGAGCTCCGACCAAAACTTGTCGACTTCGTTGGGTTTTTCGGTGAGGGTTCCGTCAAGGGTGATCTGCACCACCGCGTTGTTGTTCAGAGCGACTTGCGACTGTCCGCCCGAGGCCGCAGCTCCGGCGGCAAACCCGATGAGTACCAAGACTAGTAGGAATAGTCCTACAAACACGCCCACTAGGGCACCAAAAAATGACTTCATAACTTTGCGTCTACGTGGATACCAAGGTACTAAAGGTCCTGCTCCTGCTCGGAAGCAACAGCGAAGACGCCACCTCGGTTCTCGGGGAGGCGCGCGCGGCGCTTGCGCGGCGCGCGCCCATCACCCGATCCGGAAGTCTTTGGCGCACCGCCGCCTGGGGCTTTGAGGGGCCCGATTTTATCAATCAAGTGATTGAGATCGAATGGACTGGTGAACTCAAGGCCCTGCTTTTGGAATGCCTTGACGTGGAGCGACATTTGGGCCGGATCCGTCCCACCGGAGGTCCCCGCTACGCGAGTCGCCGCATCGACATTGACCTGATTCTGACGCAACCATTCACCGCTTTGGCCGACGCAGAGTTGGAATTGCCCCACCCCCGGATGCACCAGCGCCGCTTCGTTCTTGAGCCCCTTGCCGAGCACTGGGCCAATTGGCAAGCGGATGTTTTAGGTCGTTCGGTGGCGGATGTGCTGTTTGTGTGTTCCGATCCCAATTCCGTACATTTGTGCTCAAATTCAAACGAAAACGACTCATGAAGTACGTAGTTCTTGCCGCTAGCGCTCTGTTGCTGGCATCTTGTGGAGTTAAGGACCTTGAGGCCGAAGTGGCTTCACTCAAAGGTGAATTGACCCGTGTCCAAAAGGATGCCGACGGCGATGGTGTCTCTGATGCTTTTGACCTCGAGGCCAATACCCCTAAAGGATCGTTGGTTGACGGCTCAGGTCGTGCACTTGACCTCGACGGTGACGGCGTTCGCCACGAGCTTGACGTGGATCCATTCAGCCAGCGCGGTGTGAGCGTAGACGCTAGCGGAGCCGAGCTCGACAGCGACGGCGACGGCGTTTCAGATAGCAAGGATAAGGAGCCCAATACTCCTGCAGGTTCGTTGGTGAACTTCCAGGGCAAGCGCATTGAGGCGAATGGCCTTAGTTCTGCAGTTGCAAGTGCCTTCATTCCTGAAGTGATCTTTGCCACGAACAGTGTTACCGTGTCAGCTACCGAAGAGGCCAAGCTTGCCGTGGTAGCCAAGATGCTTAAGGCCAACCCGAATCTGCGCCTGCAGGTCATCGGCCACGCCGACAAGACCGGTTCAGAGAAGGCCAATCTCAAAGTGGGCGAGCGCCGTGCCAAGTCTGTACTTCGCGTGCTGACGACAACATTTAAGCTTCCTGAATCACGTTTCGAAATTGTGACCAAAGGAGAGAACGATCCGATCTCAACGAAGAACCAGCACAACCGCCGCGTGGAGTTTGTGGTGATTAAGTAAACGAGTACTGCTCGTATCAGAGAGGCCCGGCCATTTGGTCGGGCCTTTTTGTTTGGTGAAAAAAGTAAAATCCGGTTATACCCTGATTGGGCTTGGAGTGAAAAAGTAAAATCCGGTTATATCCGGATCACGTTGGGCAAGTAACTAGTTGCCAGTTACTTGTTTGAGAATTCCTTTTTCCAGCGGTTGAGGAGCATGAGGGCGTCCATCGGCGTGATGGAGTTGGGGTCGAGGCTATTGAGTTCGGCGCGCCAGGCTTGGGCGGCGGGGTCTTCCCACTGGATGAACGAGAGTTGGGCCGCGGGTGCCCCAGAGTTTTGTTCGGCTAAAACCGGATTTTGTTTTTCTTCGAGCACGCGAAGGACGGAACGGGCGCGAAGGACGACACTCGGCGGCATGCCGGCCATGCGGGCGACTTCGATTCCGAAGGAGTGCGACGAGCCACCCTCTGCGAGGGTGCGCAAGAAGAGCATGCGGCCGTCGATTTCTTGGATGCGGACGTGGCGGTTGCCGATTCCGGGAAAGAGGTCAGCGAGCTCGTTGAGTTCGTGGTAGTGGGTCGCGAACAGGACCAACGGCTTGAAAGGGTGGTCGTGAAGGTATTCTGCGATTGACTGGGCGATGCTGAGGCCGTCGTAGGTGGCGGTTCCGCGCCCGATTTCGTCGAGAAGGACCAGGCTGCGCGCAGTGAGGCCGTTGAGAATGGAGGCGGTTTCGGCCATCTCAACCATGAAGGTGGATTCGCCGGCGGAGAGGTTGTCGCTAGCCCCCACGCGCACAAAGACGCGGTCAAGCAGCGGAAGTTCGGCGCGGTCGGCTGCCACGAAGCTTCCGATTTGGGCCATGACAGCGTGCAGCGCGGTTTGGCGGAGCAGGGCCGACTTACCCGACATGTTGGGGCCGGTAATCATCCAAATGTGCTCGCCTGCGGAGTCCAAGTGCACGTCGTTGGGGATGTAGGGCTGGTCCTCGGGCAGGCGCTGCTCGATGACGGGATGGCGGCCGGCGGAAACGTTCCAGCTGCTGGTTGCTGGTTGCTGGTTGCTGGTAGCAGGTGCCTGGTTACTAGTAGCAAGTGGCTCGCCGGCGGGCTCCGCCCGCGGCGACGCGAACTGTGGCCGGATCCAGCGGTGGCGGCGCGCTAGCGCGGCAAAGTTGAGCAGGACGTCGAGTTCGGCCAGGGCGCGGGCGTTGCGCAGGAGCGCGGGCAGGGCCTTTTGGGCGCGTGCGACGAGGTCGGCGAAGAGTTGGGCTTCGAGCCCGGCGATGCGGTCGTCGGCGTGAAGTATGCCCTCTTCTTGCTCCTTGAGCTCGGGGGTGATGTAGCGCTCGGCGTTGACGAGGGTCTGCTTGCGGATCCAGTCCGCGGGGACGCGGTCTTTGTGGGAGTTGCGGACCTCGAGGTAGTAGCCAAAGACGTTGTTGAAGTCGAGCTTGAGCGAGGGGATTCCACTTCGGTCGGATTCTGCCTGAAGGATTGCTTCGAGGACGGACCGGGCGTCGCGCTTGAGGGCGCGGTAGCGGTCGAGTTCGGGGTCGACGCCGGGAGCGATGGCTCCACCTTTGGCCAGCAGGACGGGGGGCTCGGGCGACAGGCTTTCAAAGATGTCAGCGCACCAGGCTTCGAGGGGGTCGAGGGCGGCCAGCAGGTGCTCGAGGGGTTCGGATCCGTTAAGCTCAGAGGCGAGTTCGTTGATTCGAGTTACGGCGTGGGCGAGGGCGCGCAGGTCGCGAGGGCCCATGCGGCCCGTAGCGAGCCGCGTGGCCATGCGCTCGAGGTCGGGGAGTTCACCGAGGACGGACGCGGAGCGGCCGGCGGGTTCGGGGTGGTCGAGGGCCCAGGCGACGGCGTCGTGCCGGAGCCGCAGGGCCCGGGGGTCGAGCAGCGGCATGGCCAGCCAGCGACGAAGGAGCCGCGCGCCCATCGGGTTGGCGGTTCGGTCGAGCACGTCGATGAGGCCGACTCCGCCGGGATGGGTGGGGCCAAAGAGTTCAAGGTTCCGCACCGTGAATCGATCCATCCACAGGTGGGTGGCCGGGCGAAGCCGTTGGATGCGCTCAATGTGCGACCAGTTGGCGTACTGTGCTTGGCGCAAGTAGTGCAGAAGGGATCCGACCGCGATGACGGCGAGCGGAGCGTCGTCGAGCCCGAAGCCTTTGAGGGACGCGGTTCCGAAGTGCTCAGACAGCGTCCGCGCGGCAAACTCGGGGGCAAACACCCAGTCCTCGAGCCCGCTGGGCACGGCGGAGCCAAAAAGGCCACGGTCCACGCCCGCTCGGCGGTTGAACACCACCTCGCTGGGCTTAAAGGACTGCATCCAGGGGTCGATTTCGCCCAAAGGTCCCTCGGCCGCAAAGAGCTCGCCGGTGGACACGTCGACGAGGGCAAGCCCCAGTAGGGGCCCTTCAACGTGCACTGCCGCGAGGAAGTTGTTGCTGCGCGCGCTCAAAAGGGTGTCGTGGTGCGCGATGCCAGGGGTGACGACTTCGGTGACGCCGCGCTTGACGATGCCTTTAACCGATTTGGGGTCTTCGAGCTGCTCGCAGATGGCGACCTTGAATCCGGCCTTGACCAGGCGCGGCATATAGGCGTCGAGGGCGTGGTGCGGAAAGCCCGCGAGGGGCATGTCGGCCGCGGCTCCGTTAGAGCGCTTGGTGAGCACAATGTCGAGCGCTTTGGCGGTGGCCACGGCGTCGTCGCCAAAGGTTTCGTAGAAGTCGCCCACGCGAAACAGCAGCAATGCCTCAGGGTACGCGGCCTTGAGGGCGTTGTACTGGGTCATTAGCGGGGTTTCTGCGGGTTTCTTAGCCATAGCTCGACCTACCTTTGCGGCGGAAATGCGAAGATAACCATGCGTAAACGGCTAACCGAGGAAATTCGCGCGGAACGCTCCGCGTCGCCCACCGACCTCATCCCGGTGGTGGCTCTGCTTGAGAATTTGCGGAGCGCGCACAACGTGGGCTCGTTCTTTCGCACCGCGGATGCCTTTGGTTTGTCGGAGTTGTGGTTGAGTGGCTACACATGCCGTCCTCCGCACATCCAGCTCGATAAGGTGGCGCTGGGCGCCACCGAGACAGTCGCGTGGAAGGGTTTCGCGGATGCGCCTGAGGCGATTGCTGCTGCCCGCGCCGCCGGAATGGCGGTGTACGCGGTGGAGCAGACCGACACGTCGGTTTCGCTTGCGGCCATGCCCACCCCGGCCGCGGGTATCCTGCTGGTGTTTGGCAACGAGGTAGACGGCGTAGAGCCGGCCACCCTGGCGCTGTGCGACGGCGCGCTAGAGGTTCCGCAGTTCGGGCTCAAGCACTCGCTCAACGTGAGTGTGTGCGGCGGAGCCGTACTCTGGGAGGCCTGCCGCCGCTACCGCGGACTCTGATTAATTTTTTGAAATCCGGTTTTAGCCTAATCGCACACGGAGCGATTTTTTGAAATCCGGTTATATCCGAATTCTTGGCAGACGTACATGAAAAAACCCGCCTGTTGGGGCGGGTTTTTTGTGGAGCGAAAGACGGGATTCGAACCCGCGACCCCGACCTTGGCAAGGTCGTGCTCTACCAACTGAGCTACTTTCGCGTTGGGGAGTGCAAATATACGACTCGCGCCAGATTTTGCAATAGCCTTATGTCCAAAAAAGAACCGCCCCCGGGGATGGGGGCGGTTCGGTGCAATTGGAATTTCGAAGTCCGCCGGACTTACTGGAGCACGATGCGCTGGGTAGACTGGCCGGTTTCGCCCTGAACTACTACAAGGTATATGCCACGAGCGAGCCCACTTAGGTTAATTTGTGCACTTGCGGCGTCAACAGTTTGGTTTGCAAGGATTTGACCATTGAGGTTTTGCACTGTAACGCTGTAGCTTCCTTCTGAGGGGAGGGTGATGGTTACCAAGCCCGTGGTGGGGTTTGGGTGCATACTCACACGCAGTCCACGCTCCTCAAGGCCGATGCTTTGGTTGCCGGGTGAACCGACGTCACCGCCCGTTGAGGTATAGGCTCCGCGCACTCCCACTGCGGCGTTGCCGAGGTAGGTGCAGGCTGTGTCGTACTCTACAGAGAATCCGGCAAGGGCTGCGGTGTACTCTGCACGGCAGATTTCGATCGGAGTGGCAGAACTGTCAAAGAGGGCTACACCGTCTCCGTTGGCGCTGAATCCAGGCTGCGCGGTAGCGAAGTCTTCATTGAAGAGTACCTGAACCCAAGGACCCAGGTTCCATGCGCTGCGGAACGCAGCTTCATTGGCAGAATCGATTTGCGTCACGACAAGGGCTTCACCGGGAGCAACGCTTACGTTGGGGAACACGACGGTTCCGGCCAGGTAGCTGTTGTCGTCCCAGCTGAATCCGCCAAGGTTTACTGAGGTAGATCCGTAGTTGGTGATTTCGAACCAGTCGTCACTGATGGTGGTGTTGGCGTCGTTCGAGCTGGCCATAACCTCAGTGATGGCGAGGTCGTACGTCACAGGCACGGGGTAAATGAAGTCGGCCAAGTAGCGCGGCAGGAACTGGTATCCGCCGTTGTGCGGGGCGCTGTTGTCGAACTGACCGCCGATTCCGACCACGTCAAATGTTCCGACAGGGCAGGGTGCGCTGTACACGTCTGCGACGTCTGCATCGATGCGAAGTTGAATGGTGTTCACGCCGTCCGTTACGTCGACGGTGAATCCGGAACCGGCATTAGTCCACTGTGTCGGGTTGACCACCGTCACGTCGTTCATGCGAATGAGTTGGCTTTCAGTGGTTTCGTCCATAGTTGTGATGACGACTGGGGTTGGGAGTGTAGCGTTCGTACTGACGACAACAATCGAGTCGGCGTTAATTTGGGCGAGGCCGTTGAAGTGGCCGATGGTTCCGATGATGCGAACCACGTCACCTTCGTTGATGGTGTATCCGAGGTTCTTGTTTCCGGCCCCGAAGACTCCGAATCCGACACTGCCGTCGTGGATGGTGAACGCGACGTTGCCGGTGGTGGCAAACGTTTGTGTATTCACGCCGAGGACGGTGCCTTGGAGTTTGCACATTACGTTCAGCGAATCAGGCAAGAAGTTTGCGTCGACACCTTTAACCTGCGGAATTGTGTACGACGGGATAAACACGTCGTTGTCTGCAATCGTGAAGGTGTAGGTCGAGGGTGAACCGATGGTCAGACTCGTTGAGGCTGAGGTCAACGTGAAGACTAGGTTTTCATTACCTTCTATGTTGCTGTCGT
>CAIJMB010000037.1 GCA_903821715.1 uncultured Flavobacteriales bacterium | reverse complement strand
CAACGGCGTCCGTGTTGCCGGTACCGGTAAAGCCAATGTAGACGTGCTCTTGCGCATCCAAGCGCATATCCCAGGTCACCGTGTAGGTGCTCATCGACGTAGTCGTATTGAACTGCATTCCATTGGTGCCAAGGCGCGGAACCCCTTGTCCATTAAGCACTTGCAAACGAGGGCTGTAGCCGATCGTGGTTGGTTGAAACATTACGACATACGTGCGACCGCTCGGCCCGGTGATGGCTTCTAGGTCGTCTGTCGTGCCCGTGGCTACCGGGGTGTTGACCGCGGTATTCGGATTCCATTGGGCGACTAATGTTCCGCCGGAAAGGGCAAGAATGCTGGCAAAGAGGAGCGAACGCATAGGGTAGGGGTCAGGGGTACACGCTAAAGGTAGGCCCCAATCGTACCTTAACGGCATGAATAAACCCGTACTCTGCCTGCTTCTGACCCTGTTCGCTGCGCCCCTTCATGCCCAAACGTTTGACGTGCTGGTGTGGGCCGACGAATTCTCGGTCGATGGCCCTCTTGATACGGCCAAGTGGTGGCAGCAGCACCAGCTTCCGAACGGAACCAGCTGGTACAACGGCGAAATCCAGCACTACACCAACCGCGACACCAATGCCTTCGTCCAGGGCGGATCCCTACACCTCGCAGCCTACAAAGAGACCTATACGAATCAGGGCCAGACCAAAGAGTACACTTCCGCGCGCCTCAACTCGAAGTTTGCATTCACCTACGGCCGCGTCGAAATCCGCGCCCAGCTGCCCACTGGCGTCGGAACCTGGCCCGCCCTGTGGATGCTCGGCCAAAACATCACCGAGCCCGGCGCCTACTGGCAAACTCAGGGCTTCGGAACCCAGCCCTGGCCCCAATGCGGCGAAATTGACATTATGGAGCACTGGGGCCACAACCAGAACTACGTGTCGAGCGCAATCCACACTCCATCCAGCTTCGGCGGAACTCAAAATGTTGGAGGCCAGTACGTTTCGGGCGCTAGTACCGGCTACCACACCTACAGCATGGAGTGGACTCCGACCAGCATCACCTTCGCCGTCGACAGCGTTACGCACTACACCTACGCTCCGACCGTCAAGAATTCAAGTACTTGGCCCTTTGACTTGCCGCAGTTCATACTCATGAACATCGCCATTCAGCCGAGCATCGACCCCAACTTCACCACTTCTGAAATGCTCGTCGACTACGTGCGCATCTACCAAAGCAGCCTTTCGGTGGCGGAACCGATTCAGCCCTCCGTTCGCATATCCCCCAATCCCTCGGACGGAACCATTACCATCGCCTACCCCGCCGGACCCACTTCAGCACGTCTGCTCAGCACCCAAGGCCAGGTGCTGCGCGCCCTCAACGTTGACCAGCCCCAGGTAGACCTTACGGCGTTTGCTGCTGGGACCTATGTACTTGAGGTTGTCATCGATGGGTGCCCTGAATATGCACGGGTTCTAAAGCGCTAAAAATCAATAAAAACCCTCGAGTCGGGATTATTCCCGCCCCAAGGTCCGGTACGCCATAGCCGCCCCAATCAGCGCCACGGTAAAGGTTCCTTCGGCGAACGTTCGCACCACTAGAGCAAAGATCACGAGCCCCGCAACCCATTGCCAGCGAAAGCCCACTGCGCGAACATAGGCCGCACCTAGGGCGATTTTGATTCCGGCGTATAGGTTGCGCACCCAAGGAATCCCAAGGGGGTCAAACCCCAGCGCGTGCTTTTCTTCGCCCACAATGATGCTCACGAACATGGAGAGCATCAGAAATCCGATGCTCCAAAGCCAAAAACTCCGGGCCTTGACTATTTCGCCCCCATCCATTGGTCTATTCGGGGTTTGAGGATCCAAAGCAGGACAATGGATCCATAAATAAACACACCAAATACATATTTGATGAAGAAGAAGTAGGTGTCGCCGCCGTGGTCGCGCAACGCAACAAGCGATCCGATACGTACCACATTGAATAGCTGTACCACAAACAATCCTACAAAGGCCTGGACGAGTGAGCGCCAGGTCCAGCCTCCGATTCCGATGACGTAGGCGGCGTAGACAATGGCCAAGCGAAGCCCGTTGCAGCCCTCGAGAATGTTCACCATGCGGCCCTCACGACCCACGTAGCACCCGTCCAAAAAGCAGGACCACTCACAGTCCGCAACCCCCATAAATCGGGCTGTTTCATGGCTCAATCGGCTGATCCAGTAGGTGACCATATCGAGGTCTCCGTTGCGCTTGACGAGCACGAGGTACAAGCTGTACAGAAAGCTGAGTACAAAAAAGGTCACCAAAAACCGGACGACAAAACCCAAAAATGGCCGATTGCCGCGAATCCAAGTACTTAAAGCTTTCATATTACCACGTAGAGGTTTCGAAGGTACGCCCAAAGCAAACGACGGACTTGCCAAAGTTGGCCGAGCAACCTCATTCCTTAAAGTGCTTGCGGGCGAGGGCGGCTCCGCCAACCAACAAGAGGATCACTCCACCGTCGAGCGGGACAGGCGGATTGGGGTCCATTACTTTTTGGGGCAGCATTACGGGCTCTGGAGCCTCAAACATACCCTCAAAGCTGGCCTTAAAAAGTGATTCGGAACCGTCGACTTGGGCCCACGCGGCCGCAGGAGCCACAGCCAGAGCGGTGGCAATCATCAATAATTTCATAGCAGTTAGGATTTAAGTAGGATTTTGTGCGATTCCCAGCCCTGTGCGGTGCGAACCCTCAGTACGTATACACCTACGGCAAGGGCATGGGGAATGGGATCATGGGCGGCGCCAGGGGGGATCAGCACTACTTGGCCAAGCACATTCAGCACTTCGAGTTCGATTGCGTCGGGAACCCAGAGCCACCCGGGCCCCGTGCGCCACGAAGTTGGCAAAGCGCCCACAGCGCCGAGTGCTCCATCAAGCAGCGTCCAGGATTGACTTCCGTCCAGTTGGACTGCAGCGGGGCCTTGGTCGAGGCACACACGCTGGCCGTCCGTCCCGAGTAGCCACAGCGCCCCTTTGTGCCCTACCGCCGAAACAGTGGCAGAACGCGCACTGTCGCTCCACGAATTCAGGGTGAGTGAAGTGTGCGGATTCCAAGACTTTGCCGCGGCGTCCACGGTTTCGGTGGCAACCGTCCATAGAATTCCGGTCGGGCTTTGGCGCGCCACCGCATCTCGGTCGGCATCGAACCCAGTTCCCGCGTCCCCGCGCGGGTCTAGAAACACTACTTCGGCCCAATTCCGATCCGGAATCGCCAACGTGATGGCCAGCCGCGGGGTGGGCGGAGGCGAGTTCAGAACTCCGCGCTGGCGAGCCATCAGTTGGGCACCAGGACCCTGCGCTCGAACCCAAAATCCCTGCATCGGTGGTATCACTGGACCCAAACTCCCCCCGCTGGGACTGTAGTAGGCATAGCCCCCGAGCCCACCGTTGAGCGTGGGATCCCAAACCGAATACGCCGCATCGACCCCAATCCGCTCAATCTGAGCAAAATCCAGCCCGCAGGCAAAGGGATTGCCCAAAAGATTCCACCCGTCCGTCACCGTGGTCGAGTGGACGGTGCTTAAGGGGTTTGGCACGTCCGCGTAGCCCAATTCCCATTGGGTCCATGGAATCCGCGGTAGACCTCCACGAACTGAAACCAATCCTGAGTCCTGCACATAGAATCCCTGGCCTCGCGCGCCGAGCCATTGGCCCGGGGCGCGGTATTCACCGCTGTCGGCGTTCCACGAATACAGCCCGAGGCTGTCGGCACCCCAAAGCCCCCGCACCCCCTCAGCCAAAGGGCTCGACAGCTGCTGCCAGCCCGCTGAGGGCCAAAAGCGTTCGGCACGAACACTACCAACCCCGGCGGCACCCAATCGCATCTGGGCTTGGCCTAAGCTACTTGCACGGAGCTCGACTTCGCCGTCCACAATGGCTCGCCCGTGCACGTCGAGGGCTCCGCCCGGAATCACTTCGAGCGCAACCCCTTTTGAGACACGCAGTACATCGCACGTAAAGCCAGGACCCGAATAGGGGGCCGCCACCATCGCGTTGACCCCGGCCACGGGTGCGCCGAGCGACCACGACAGGCCATTCCAAATGGTGGGTGGGGACTCCAACCCGTTGATGCGCAGGTTGTCCCACCGCCAGGTACCAGAGGTACTGTAGTTCTGGCTGCTGGTTGTGGGCTGGTCCCGCATCCCCTGGTAGGCCTCATCGGGCCCGAAACTCCCCCCAAAATGGCTAAATGCCACTGGCGAAAAAACCGAAACTACCCGTAACCAAAGCGACTCGTGCCCCGCCGCCCCAGACAGCGGAGCCACAAACGGAACAAAGACGTCAAAGGGCCCCCAGCCCGAATCCGGCTGCCAGGCTACCGACCACGTTGCGCCGGAATCCGACGAGGCCTGAATCTGCCACCATCGCGAAGAGGTCGACGATCCCCGAAGAGCCCCCGACAGCCACACGCTGTCCATGCCTGCGGTGTTTGCGGCCATCCACAGCCCTCGGCCTCCGGATTCGGTTCCTTGGGGCGCAAATCCTTTGATCGACAGGGCTTTGCCCGACCCAGTGCCCTGAGTCCACGACTCTGAAACCCCCAACGCGCCTACTACGGCGTAGCCGCTGTCGCACTCCAAGGTTGATCCATCAAACGCCCAGTGGGCCAATGCTTGGCCCGAGGCCGAAGGGGCGAACAGCGCACCCAGCGCCACAGCCCAAAAAGAAAAGGTATTCATGCTTGCTCCGATTTAGAGGGGCAAGCTGCGACGCACTACGAAGTGCAGTCGTCTGGTAAACGTAAGTAAACGGCTAAGACTTTGCGAGAACTACCCGCACCTGGGCAACGACCACGTCGCCCTGCTCGGCCTTCAGCCAGTACATTCCTGCGGGCAGGTGCGTCACCTCCCAGGCGAACTGGCGCTGGCTTGAATTCAGATTTTTGGCGTCCACTCGACGGCCAAGCATATCGTATAAGCTCAGTGAAACGGGCGCGGTTCCGCTCAACTCCAACTGGCCACGAAGCGTGCCCTGAACAGGATTCGGATACACCACAAGGTTAGAACCGCCCACCATAAATGCCCAGCTTGCCGCAGCGAGCAGCAGCACTAAAGCATATGAGGTTACGCGTTTCATACCCAACAAACCTACAAAAAATTAAAAAGCGTCGGGATCTTCAGCCTCCGGGTACTCTTGAAACACAAAACGAACGCTTCCTTCGCTGTGAATCTCGTACACCCAGCCTGGCTCGAGACCCGCTTTGGTAGCGGCCTCGCCGAGCGCGTCGTACGACCGCATGATCCCTATGTACATCCCCAACATATTCGAGTAGGGGAAGTCGATCCACAGCGCGCGTCCAGCAGGAATACGCTCCATGCGCAATTTGCCAAAATCCAGAGTGCCGAGGTCGTCGTCGCTATTGCCCACCACGATTCCGACAAAAGAAAGCAATGAATCCTCTACAACCTCCTCAGGATTAGAATAGTACACGCCTACAAGGGAATCGGTAGAAATTCCGAGGGAATCACCCGCGGCAACCACCCGGTCGTACACTGGGCCAATTTTCTCGAACGGCCCCATGTAGTCGTAGCCGACTACCACGTACCCACCTTGCGTCGAGTCATTGACAGTCAGCGACTTAAATGCGCCGAGCCATGCCAAAACTGCCACAATAACTAGCGCGATGCTAGCAACAATCCAAATAAGTTTGCGAACCATAATGCAAAAGTACGGTGACGCACACACATACGGTACTGGCGCAGGCAACGTTAGCGTTGGTAATGAATCAATGCAACCTTTTGCTGCGTTGACGCATCTTAATACCACTCAACCTCTACGCAACTATGGCTACCGCACTTCGATTTGGCGTCATTTTCGCCCTGATGCAGTTCGTTTGGCTCATCGGGGAATACCTCGTGGGCCTGCACACTACGTACATTAACCTCCATCCGACGTACACGAACTTGATACTGATTCCGTCCATCGCCATCATGATTTGGGGGTTGCTTGCCCGCAGGGCGGAACTCGGAGGCGAACTTACCTACCTTCAAGCGTTGGGCCAAGGCCTTGGGGTTGGTACCACCGTGGGACTGCTCTCGGTCGGAATCCAGTACCTCTTTTTCACCTACATCAACCCGAACTTTTTCACCGACTTCATTCGCTACGCCGTCGACAACGAGCGTGCGACCGTGGAGGCGGCCGAAGCATACTTCAACTTCACGAGCTATGCCATCCAGGCCGCGGTGTTTGCGCCCGTGGCGGGCCTTGCAACCAATGCCATCGCGGGTCTTTTTATCAAAACGAGCTGGCGTTAATCGGGCATTTCCTGCGGAACCAGGATTACCTTTAACGCATGTTTTCACTCTTCCGCAAAAAGTCCGAATTGGACCGCCTCACAGAGCAGTACGCCCAGCTCCTCGAGGAATCGTTTAAATTATCCACCACCGACCGCCGAGCTTCGGATTTGAAGCGCGCCGAGGCCGAGGCACTTGTTGCGCGCATCGAAGAACTCAAAGCCCAAGAACAATGAGCGTGCGCAACCTGCGTGGCGCTCGAGTGACCGTCTATTGCGCGGGTTCGGCCCGCGTCGCCCAAGACTACGTTGACGGCGCTACGGAGCTGGCTCAAAACCTAGTGGATGCTGGCGCAGTTCTCGTCTTTGGCGGGGGCAAAACCGGCCTCATGGGCCACATGGCCACCGAAGTGATTCAGCGGGGAGGCCGCGCCGCTGGTGTCATGCCCCAGTTTCTCAAAGACATCGAGATGGACCACCCCCTGGTCGACGACTTCACCTTCGTTCAAACAATGGCTGAGCGCAAGGCTGGGTTGCTGGCGCACACTGAGGGCTTGATCGCCCTTCCGGGCGGATGCGGAACTCTAGAAGAACTCGCCGAAGCCATCACGCTCAAACGCCTCGGGCAGTACCTGAAACCTGTGGTGATCGTCAATCAGAATGGATTTTACGACGACCTCTTGCGCCAACTTCAGCGCATGGTGGACGAAGAATTCATGAACCCCGAGCACCTCGGACTATGGACCGTGGTCGACCACCCTCGAGATGCGGTCTCGGCCATTGTGCAGACTCCGGATTTAAGCCCTGATATTCTCTTTCGGGCAGCCGTCAAAGCATAATTTCATCTGAATCGTGAATTTAATGACTTGATAATTTAAGAATTCACGGTAAGTCCCTACTTTTGTCATTCTAAAGACTTTTATCAAACTGTTTAACCAACTCCGCCAAAGACCATGAAAAAGGTTTTCGCCCTGTGCTTCGCTGTAGGGATTTTGTTCACCCAACCCGTTCTGGCTCAGGACGCAACTCAAGCTTCGCCTGTTGCGCAAGCTGCTGAAACTGATACAAATGCAGAACAAACCGATACTGCGGCTGCAGCTGCAGCCGAAACTGCGGTTCCTGCAGTAGAAGAAGAGGCAACGTTTACGCAAATGCTCAAGGAGAAGTTCATTGAAGGAGATCCCCTTTGGATGGCACCGGTTCTTCTGACCATGATTTTTGGTTTGGCTATCGCTATTGAGCGCGTGCTCTACTTGGCATTATCCAACCAAAACAATGATAAGCTGCTCAAGGGAATTGAAGATGCATTGAAGAGTGGTGGTAAATCTGCCGCCATGGAATACTGCCGCAACATGCGCGGACCAGTAGCCGCCATCTTCTACCAAG
Organism: uncultured Flavobacteriales bacterium; assembly: GCA_903821715.1. GTDB lineage: Bacteria > Bacteroidota > Bacteroidia > Flavobacteriales > Schleiferiaceae > TMED14. The sequence goes on along the minus strand of CAIJMB010000037.1, from coordinate 1,342 downwards.
GTTTGGACAAGATGGAAGAAGGTATCGAAATTGTCGATAAGGCAGTAGTAAGCCTTGGTTCAGTTGAGACCGGCAAGCTCGAGCGCGGTGTTTCGTGGCTTTCGCTCTTCATTGCCCTTGCTCCAATGCTCGGGTTCTTGGGAACGGTTGTCGGTATGATTCAAGCATTCGATGCGATTGAAATCGCAGGAGATATCAGTCCAACCCTGGTTGCTGGAGGTATTAAGGTGGCACTTTTGACCACCGTATTTGGTTTGATTGCGGCGATGATCTTGCAGATCTTCTACAACTTGATCATCGCTATGATTGACAACCTCGTAAACAAAATGGAAGATGCCTCAATTTCCTTCTTGGATATTGTAGCGGCACACCTCAAGAAGTAACGCCATGCGATTTGGAATCAATAATTTAGGAAGTTTACTTGCCTACGGTTTAAGTGCTGTAGGCCTAGTTTTCTCGCTGCTCGTTCTCATGGGTGGTGAAGAAGATCTAGACCGCAATGTGAGTGCTTCAATCTGGATCACCATCCTGATGTTTTTTCTCGCCATTGCCGGAGCAATCTTCAGCTCAGTGCGCGGTCTAGTAATCAATCCTGCCTCACTACGGGGAACGCTTGTGGGTCTAGGTTCTCTTGTGGGAATTCTCATTTTGAGTTACCTGATTTCTTCGGGTTCTGACTTTGAGTCGTACAAGAACATCTCAGAAACAGGATCACGTTGGGTTTCTACCGGCCTGAACATGACATACATCATTACGTTAGTTGCTGCTGGGGTAGTTGTATTCTCATCGGTTAATCGTCTGGGTAAATAACCCGAGTCATGGGATCAAGAAAACGGGGAGTTCCCGAGATCAATGCCGGCTCTATGGCCGACATCGCATTCCTGTTGCTGATTTTCTTCTTGGTGACGACTACCATGGACGTGGACAAGGGACTACTCGTAAAGTTGCCACCTTGGTCTGAAGAAGCGCAGGAGCCGCCACAGGACATCAAAGAGAAAAATATCTTTGTGGTTCTTGTAAACGCTCAGGATCAACTTCTTGTAGAAGACGAATACGCGACTCTTGAAGACGTTCGTCGTATGGCCAAGGAGTTTATTGACAACAATGGAGATGGCACGTGCCAAGAGTGTCGCGGCCTTCGCGACCCTGCGTCGTCAGACAATCCAGGTAAGGCGGTCATTTCACTGCAGAACGACCGAGGAACTAGCTACAATATGTTCATCAAGGTCCGCAACGAATTGCTTGGTGCATATTCTGAGCTTCGCAACGACCTTGCAACACGTAAGTATGGCCGTGATTACGAGTCATTGAGCGAAAGTGATAAAGAAGAGGTGAATGCGGT
>CAIJMB010000036.1 GCA_903821715.1 uncultured Flavobacteriales bacterium | reverse complement strand
GGCGACGAGCAGGCGCGGACGTCGGCCGTAGCGCGCCGCAAATTCGTCAGCCAGGGCGCGGACTTCGGCCAGTTGGCCGTCTTGGGCGGATTCGCGGGCGTAAACTCCGTGGACCATGTTGAGTTGGGCTTGGTAGCGGCCAAAGGCGCGTTCGAGGGCATCTGAGATTTCACCTAAGGTAGCGCGAACGCGGGCCGCTTCAACGCTGAGGTCGAGCAGGTTGCCTTCGCCGCTTCGGGCAGCCGTTTCAAGCGCTTCAAGTGCTTGTGCAACCGCTTGGGGGTTGCGCTGGGCGCGAATTTGCTTGAGGCGATCTACCTGGCTGGCGAGTACGGCGCGGTTGTCGACTTCGAGAATCTCGAGTTCGGTGTCGTCTTCGGCCTTGAAGGCGTTGACGCCCACGAGCACATCTTGCACGGAATCCAGCCGCGCCTGCTTCGCAGCCGCGGCTTCTTCGATGCGAAGTTTGGGCAGGCCGGCCTCGATGGCCTTGGTCATTCCGCCCAAGGCCTCGACCTCTTGGATCAGGGCCCACGCGCGATCCATGAGCTCGGCGGTCCGCTCCTCGACGGCGATGCTGCCGCCCAAGGGGTCGACAAACCGGGTGATTCCAGTGCGCTGCTGGATGCGGATTTGGGTTTCGCGGGCGATGCGCGCCGAGTAGTCGGTGGGCAAGGCAATGGCCTCGTCGAGCGCGTTGGTGTGCAGGGACTGGGTTCCGCCCAAGGCCGCCGCCATGGCCTCGACGGCCGTGCGGGTGACGTTGTTGTAGGGCAGCTGCTCGGTTAGGCTCCAACCCGAGGTCTGGCAGTGCGTGCGCAGGGCGCGGCTCTTGACATTTTTGGGCTCAAACGAAGCCACAATTCGGTCCCACAGGGCACGGCCCGCGCGAAGTTTAGCGACCTCGGTGACAAAGTCCATTCCGATGGCCCAAAAGAAGCTGAGGCGCGGAGCGAAGTCGTCGATGTCAAGACCCGATGCCAAGCCGGTCCGTAGGTATTCGAGGCCGTCGGCCAGCGTGTAGGCGAGCTCAATTTCGGCCGAAGCCCCCGCCTCGTGCATGTGGTAGCCCGAAATCGAAATGCTGTTGAACTTGGGCATGCGCCGGCTGGTATAGCCAAAAATGTCGGCAATGATGCGCAGGCTGGGCGCCGGAGGGTAGATGTAGGTGTTGCGCACCATGAACTCCTTGAGGATGTCGTTCTGGATGGTGCCCTGCAGCGCCTCGGGGGCCACGCCCTGTTCTTCGGCCGCAACGATGTAGAAGGCCAGGATGGGCAAAACCGCGCCGTTCATGGTCATCGACACCGACATTTCGCCGAGCGGAATCCCGTCAAACAGCAACTTCATGTCTTCGACGCTGTCAATCGCCACGCCGGCCTTGCCGACGTCGCCCTGAACGCGGGGGTGGTCGCTGTCGTAGCCGCGGTGGGTGGCCAAGTCAAAGGCGACACTCAGTCCCTTTTGGCCTGCCGCTAAGTTGCGGCGGTAGAACGCGTTGCTGGCTTCGGCGGTGCTGAATCCGGCGTACTGCCTGATGGTCCACGGCCGCTGGGTGTACATCGACGCATAGGGCCCGCGCACGAACGGAGGTTCGCCGGGCATCGAAAACTCGTGGGACAAGCGCACTACGTCCATGGGTCGAGGTTGTGGTCGAGAATCTGAGCGAGTCCACCGCGCTGCGTCCACTGCTGGACTTGGGTGCGGGCTTGTTCGGCGAGTCGTGCCGTCCATTCTTCAATCAGGTAGCTGCCGCGTAGCGGGTATTCGTGGCGGAACAGGCCGCTCTCGTAGTACAGCACCAATGCCTGGTGGCGCGCCCATCGCGCGGCCTGTGGGCTGTCGTTCAGGGGCTGGATCCAGAGGTCGCGGCACCCTCCGAGTGCGAGGGCTTGGGCCTGCAGCCCGCGGTCGACAAGGTCGGCTGCGTCTTCGCTGGTACTGCCGGCTACTCGGCCCACAATCCACAAGGGGTTGTGTGTCCAGAGCAGTCGGGCGGCCTGCGCCATTGCGGCCGTTTCAAAGTAGTCGTCGGTCGCCTGAAGTACGAGGCCGACGGGGCGTCCCGGAGCGGGGTTCACCGCCTCAAGGCTCGCAAGACCCCAGGCCAACTGTGCTGCGGCCCCCTGCGGCGCCGCAAAGCAGGCGTTGCTAACTACGGCACCCATGGCCTTTGGTAATTGCTCTTCAGCGCACTTCAGGCGGGTCAGGTCACCCGACCAGCTCCCCGTAAACCATTTGCCGCTGCGGGCCTTTTGCTCGATAGGGTCGACGTTGTATAGCCCTTGGGTCTCGGCACGGAGCTGCGTGGTCAAGTCCTCAGGGTCGAGGTC
>CAIJMB010000035.1 GCA_903821715.1 uncultured Flavobacteriales bacterium | reverse complement strand
TATTGCAGCCGTTGGAATAGCTACTGGCTGTGACGCGCACCCCGTAGGTCGTGTAGTGCGCGTCGACGCTGTTGAGGTTGCCGGGGTAGTCGTAGTACACGAGTGAAGCGCCTGGAGCTTGGCCCTCTCCGTCGGGGTCGATGTTGCCAGCGCCCATGATTGTTCCGGCAACGTGGTCGCCGTGGTCGCCTTGGCTGGGGCCGCTGAGGTTGGCTGTGATTCGTCCTTTGAAGTCGACGTGGGGCTCAATGTCGCCGTCGTCGCCGTGGCCGACCACCACGCCGGTGCCGCGGTAGTTGCGTCCTCCGGGGAAGGGTACGCGGATCGCCGTCGCGCGGTGGTTTTTGGTGCCAATGAGGTTTTCAGGCTCGCCCGGAGCCTCTTTAGGTTGTACAAACTGCACTTCGGGAAGCGCGGCGACGCGCTGCAGGTCACTTGGGTTAATCCGAACGCTGATTCCGTGCGCTCCGGTGGCGATGACTGTACCGATGCGGTCGAGGTTGGCAGAGAGTGCTGTACGTGAAGCAGTCGCGAGCGGAACCACAACCAATTCCACCTCGCTTCCAACCCATGCATACTCGGGAAATTCTCCGTTGGCCAGGGTATTGCTCAGCTTCATGGAGCCTGAAAAAGGAGCTGCTCCCTGAAGCGGAAGTTCCGCAACAAAGGCCCACGCCGAACGTGCATTGACAGGAATCTCAACGAGGTAGGCGTTGAGCGGGAGGTAGCCGTGGTTCACGGCTCCGCGCGCCGACCAGTTGGCCCACTCGAGCTCTGTCAGCGGACGCGCAAAGGCGAATACGCGTACCACGCGATCGCGCGATTCGCCAGTCAACGGCTTTGAAAGCTCAATCAAATTGGTTTCAGTGAGCTGGTATACTCCGGACTGCAAAAGTACCCGGGCGGGCTTTGCTGCATTGCTTTGGGCGGAAAGTTGAAGGGCCACCACGGCGGCCACGGCAAGTAGGCGTAATTTCATCGGCTGAATACGGAATAAGAGGCACAATTTAGAACCGGAATGCACAAGTATCGTTTAATGTTTGCGTGGGCGCTGATCCTGACTGCGGCAACGGCTCAGCCCGTGCAGCGCATTTTGTACGTCGCGGCGCACCCCGACGACGAAAATACCCGGCTCATCGCACACTGGTCGAGGGCCGAGGGGCGCGACGTCGCCTATGTAAGTTTGACCCGCGGAGAAGGCGGTCAAAACTTAATCGGCCCCGAATTGGGTCCTGCATTGGGTGCCATTCGCGAGTCCGAGCTCCGCGCTGCTCGCCAAATTGATGGGGCCCATCAGTTTTTTACGTCAGCTCCAGATTTTGGGTTCAGCACGAACCCTGAAGAGACGTTTTCAATATGGAACCGTGAGCAAGTCCTCGGCGAACTCTTTTCATTGGCCGCAGAATTTCGACCCGACGTGATTGTGACGCGCTTTCCGCCCGATTCAAGGGCCGGACACGGCCACCACACTGCCTCAGCCATGTTGGCCTTAGATCTTTTTGCCCGCCTGCAGCGTGACCGCAAGTGCAATGGGGATTGGGCTCCGCGCGCTGTCTACTGGAATACGTCGACTTGGTGGGCCAAGGACCTCGAGAATGCGCCATTAGGTGACAGCTTGGTGCGCCTGCAGATTGGCGGCTACCACGAGGCTTTGGGCAAGTCGGTGCTTCAAATCGGAACCGAGGCCCGCAGCATGCACAAGTCCCAAGGCTTTGGGGCAGAGAACGATCATGGATTCCGAACGGAATATCTGAAGTTGCTTTCGGGAACGCCTGTGGACTTCACCGTGGCGTTGCCGGCCAACCCTGCGCAAGATGTGCACATTTGGCGTGAGGTTCGGGCCGACCGCCCTTGGTACACCGACCGCGACAGCATCGCGCTAAAGCGCACGGAAGTCATCATCAACGAGGGCAGGGAGTCCGTAGCTGTGGACGGCGCATTAATGGCTCCCGGCCAACGCTTCGAGCGTGAGGCGAGTCCGTTGCAGCCCGCGTGGTACGTCACCGCGGACCGGGTCAAGGGCGAGCTACGCCGCCCCAGCGTCCCAGCGGATCCGCTCAGCGTAGCGTTGGATGTGCCGAGTGTAATTGCGACGTCGAAGCGCCCTTACGAAATTCCGGTTCGGTTTACGCGGTGGGCCTTGGCCAAGTCGTTTGACGTAGAGGTCCACGTTCCAAATGGGTGGAAACTTTTGAGTCCGAAACGCTTAAAATGGTCGGCGCAGCCGGAATCTGATCCGGTTCAGGCCTTTGCGGTGCGCCTCGAGCCCGGAAGCAATCCGGTCGATGGCGAGCTCACCTTCACGATTGACGGCAACCCGGTGCGTCAAGTAGTCGAAGTGCGCTACGACCACATTCCGCACACCGAAGTGTGGGTAGATGGCGGAATTCCGCTGCGCTTTGTGCCCATGTCGCTGCCCGCCTTGAATGTGGGCGTCATCGAGGGTGCCGGCGACGACGCCGCGCTTGCTTTGTCCCAGCTCGGATTCGAGGTGCGGCAGCTCGACCCCTTGAGCATGACTGCCGCCGACCTTGAAGGACTTGCGGCGGTGGTTACCGGAGTCCGCGCCTACAACGCCACCCCGGGAATGGACCGTGCGAATGCCGTTCTCGAACCGTGGATCCGCCACGGAGGCCGCCTCGTCATGCAGTACGCGACCGCCAGCAGCGACCGTACGGCGGAGCAGATGGGCCCGTTGCCCTTTGCGTTGGGCCGCCAGCGGGTGACGCGCGAAGATGCGGTTCCGCAGTTTTTGGCGCCCAAGCACCCGTTAATGACGACGCCCAATGTGCTGGATGCGAGTGATTTCAATGGCTGGGTTCAAGAACGCGGACTCTACTTCGGCCAAACATGGCCCATTGATTTTACCCCGCTCATCGCATGGTCTGACCCGGGCGAGCCTCTGACTCAAGGTGCACTGATTACGGCCTCCTATGGCGACGGAAGCGTCACCTACTGTGCGCTGTCCTTGTTCCGCCAGTGGCGTGCAGGGGTTCCAGGTGCCTACCGAATCCTTGCCAACCTCGTTGCTCATGACCGCTAGTTTGCGCCCGCTCGACCTCGCTGCACTGGTGCTTACCATTGGCGGAATCGCGATCTACGGCATGTGGAAGTCGCGCCAAAAGGCCTCAGCAACCGAGTTTTTAAGTGGCCAGAATCAGACCAACTGGCTGACTATGGCGCTCGGAATTCTCGCCACACAAGCCTCGGCCATCACCTTTTTGAGCACGCCGGGACAAGGCTTTGGAGATGGACTTCGCTTCGCCCAATTCTACCTCGGAATGCCGCTGGCCCTCTTTGTCCTCGGAGCGTGGGTAGTTCCCCGCTACATGCGCAGCGGAGCTCGAACCGCCTACGAGTACCTCGAAGGTGTTTTTGGTCCGCGGGTTCGTGGTCTGGCGGCTTCACTTTTTCTTATTTCGCGGAGCCTAGCGGCCGGCATCACCCTTTATGCCCCGGCAATCGTTCTGTCTGCAATCTTTGGTTGGAATCTTAAGGTGACCGTTGTGGTAATCGGTGCAGTGGTCATTGCCTACACCGCATTTGGCGGATACAAAGCTGTCGAAGTGACCCAAACGGCACAGATGATGGTGATTTTGCTTGGCTTGGTTACCGCCTTTGTGGTGCTGCTTCAAGGGCTTCCCGAGGGGCAGGGGTTGAACGAGGTTTGGTCGCTCAACCGGGCTTACGGGCACACTCAAGTCCTCGATTTTGAGTGGAATCCAGCCAGTCGCTACACGGTGTGGTCGGGGCTTGCCGGCGGATTCTTTTTGGCCATGGCTTACTTCGGAACCGACCAAAGCCAAGTCGGCCGCTACCTCGGGGGAAAGAGCCTCACTGAGATTCGGCGCGGATTCCTGTTCACCGGACTGATCAAGTTCCCCATGCAGCTCTTCATTTTGAGCCTCGGGCTGCTCTTGCTGGCCCGAATGCACTTTGCAGATGAACCCCTTTGGCACAATCCTACTGTGGCCCGCGAGTGGGTCGGAATGCGTCCGGACCTCGACGCACAATGGGCCGAAGTTAACGAGCAGCGCCAGCAGCTTGCTGCCCAACCTGAAACCCGGGAGCGCCAAGCCCAACTGGCTAGCCTCCACGAGCGACGCAACGCCCTTAAGGCCGATGCGGTGGCTGAGGTTCAAGCCACAGCGCCCCACCTCGAAACCAAGGACCAGGACTACGTCTTTTTGGGCTGGGCGCTTGGCCACATGCCGGTCGGCCTACTTGGCCTTTTGCTCGCGGTGATCATGGCCGGAGCCATGTCTAGTTCCAGCGCCGAAATCAATGCGTTGGCGGCCACCTCAGTCATCGACTTTGGTCGCGCGCTCGGGCTGCGCGAAACGCTTCAAACGTCTCGTTGGGTTACGGCTTTTTGGGGCCTGGCCGCAATGGGAGTGGCCCTTTTGGCGAGCCTTTACGAGAACCTGATTCAGCTCGTCAACTTAGTTGGTTCGCTGTTTTATGGTCCAATGCTCGGAATCTTTGTCTGCGCCTGGCTCTTCAAGCGCCTGCCGTGGCGCTCGGTGTTTTGGGGCGGAATCCTCGCGGAATCCGCCGTCCTCTCCCTGCACGCAGCAACGCTTGCGGGCTGGCTCGAACTCGGCTACCTCTGGTACAACCTCATCGGCGCCGTCCTCGTCGTGGCGCTGGCGTGGCTGCTGCCGTTCCGCGCCCCGCGGGCGTAGCCGACTTCTCGGCATAGATGGCCTCCATGCGCTGGACGATTTCGCCCACCGCAGGGCAAACCAACGCATTCTTGGCGGTCAACTCCAAAATTTGGACCTGCTTCACCCGGTCGGTATGCGGGTACTCGCGGCAGGCCTTCGGGCGATCCTCATAAATGGAGCAGGAGTTGTCGGACTCCAAAAACGGGCAAGGCAGTTGCTTGAGCACCCAGTCGTCTTCTTCGTCGATTCGCAAGTAGCTGGCCTCAAAATCAGCTGTTTTGAGACCCAAGCGCTTGGCTACGCGCTCCTTGTCGCGCTCGGTCCACAGCGGCCCCGTCGTCTTGCAGCAGTTGGCGCAGGTCAGGCAGTCCGTCTTGGCGAACACGGCCTCGTGAAGCCCGTGTACCACTGCGTCGAGGTCGCGCGGAGGCTGACGCTTCAAACGCTTTAAAAACGCCTCGGGACCCTTCTTCACTCAGCCCGAAGCTTTTCGATGAAGGCCGTGGTTTCCTGAAGCCATGGCTCGTACTCTGGGGTTCCGGGCCCGTAAAACCCGCTGTAAATCTTGCGCAC
>CAIJMB010000034.1 GCA_903821715.1 uncultured Flavobacteriales bacterium | reverse complement strand
TTGAAAAAATCACCGGAATACCCTTGCCCGCTCCAGTTCCACTATAGGCAGAACCGATGCCTTCTACTAAAGTCCCTGACGTGATGTATTGTGAAAGTTGGATTTCATTTCCATCACCTGTAGCCCCGGTACCTGAAGGATTTGCAGCTAAGGATGCGGTCACTCCTTGAGGAAAGTTGCCACCGATCACATCAACACTAATGGTTCTAGAGTCATCGGGCGCAGCCGTTTTTACTGAGGTGTATTGCAGGTACATAGTTTGATTGGGTACCGTGAGGTACGCTTGACCTGGAATATTGGGTGACACAATGTGAAAGGTCAAGTCGGTGAGATTGTTGCCTTGGGCGTCTACCGCGCGAATCATCGCGGATTCGTCGATGTAAAACATTGCATCAACAAAGTCTGAGTTTTGAGCTGAGGCAGAAAAGGCAGCCAGCACTGAGCTGGCAAGAAGCAACGTACGCATAACAAGAAAGAGAATTTAGGTTAGCGCTCCCCACCGCGGGGAACAGACCAAAACTCCAACCTGTGCAGCGCACGAGTCGGTTCCAACGGTTTTGAGAGCCGTGGTTAAACGAAAGAAAACAGCTGCTTAGTAAGGGGCCAGCTCTGGCTTGTTCTGAACGATGCCCTCAATGCGCTCCATGACCTCGGGAGTCAGAAGCGCCACGGCCTCAGCGGCCTTAAGGTTTTCGTGCAGTTGCTCTACACGGGTCGCGCCGAGCATGACGGTCGACACGTGCGGATTCTTAAGGCACCACGCAATGCTGAGCTGGGCCGGTGTAATGCCGAGCTCTGAAGCAAGGTCGGCCAAGCGGCCTGCTACGGCCAATTTTTCGTCCACGACGTTGCGGTCTTTGAGCCATGAAAGCTCGTCGCGGTTCAGGCGAAAGTCGTCGCGGAGCCCGTCCCGGTACTTGTTGGTCAAAATACCTGAAGCGAGGGGCGACCAGATGGTGGTTCCGAGGCCAATGCGGTCAAAAAGGCGCAGAAACTCGGACTCCATTTTTACGCGGTGCAGCAGGTTGTACTGCGGTTGCTCCATAGTCGGGCCAATCAGGTGGTGCTGGTCGGCGATGCGCTGGGCGTCCATGATCTCTTCGGCGCTCCACTCTGAGGTGCCCCAGTACAGGATTTTGCCCTGCATGATCAGTTGGTGCATCGTCCAGACGGTCTCTTCGATCGGAGTCGCTTTGTCGGGGCGGTGGCAGAAGTACAGGTCCAAGTAGTCGACGCGAAGGCGTTCGAGTGCTTGGTGGCAGGCCTCGACGACGTGCTTGCGGTGCAGTCCGCGCTGTGTCGGAAGCTTGCCTCCGGCGCCAAAAAAGACCTTGGACGACACCGTGTAGCTGTCACGCGACCAGCCGACCTCGCTGAGGATGCGGCCCATAACGCGCTCTGATTCGCCGTGGGCGTAGACTTCGGCGTTGTCAAAAAAGTTGACCCCGGCGTCGTAAGCCGCCACGAAAAGGTCTTTGGCGGTCGGGTAGGGGATTTGGTTGCCGAAGGTGATCCAGGTTCCGAACGACAGCTCACTGAGTTGAAGTCCTGATCTGCCTAACCGACGGTATTCCATAGCTTTAGGCTTGATTGAAGAGCTCGAACTCGAAGCTCTCCATAATCGGGTTGGCGAGTAGCTTTTGGCAGGCCAAGGTCACTTTTTCGTGCGCTTCGTCTTTGCTAGCGGCCTCTACCTCGAGGGTGATGTGCTTGCCGATGCGGACTCCGCCGATCTCAGCGAGGCCGAGCGACGGCATGCTGTGGCTCACGGCCTTGCCTTGGGGGTCCAAAAGTGCCTTGTGCGGCATCACATTGATTTCAGCGCGGAATTTCATAAAAAGCGTTTTTCGAGGGCAGAAACTACAGGCAGCAAAGGTACGGCAACGGCCATCGCGGCCAAGCCCCAAAACGCAAATGCCGTGAGGGAAACAGCGAGCCATGCCACACGAAACCCTCGCTTAAACCATGTTGTGGGCAAGTCCTTTAAAGAGGCTACGGTAAAATTGGCATTCAAACTGTAGACCGACCACGCCAGCGCCACCAAATAGACTGCGGGGTGCAGCGGAATCAGTTCCGCGTCTGCTGCGTACATCAGGCCCAAAACGAACGCCGTATTGGCTGGAGTGGGCATGCCTAAAAACCCAGGGTAGTCCTTCATGTCGGAATTAAAGCGCGCCAAGCGGTAGACCGATGCGAGCGTCACGGCCCAGCCGAGTATGGGCAGCGCCGGCCAGTTGTATCCTGTGTTCATCCACATCGCGAGCTGCATCCACATGAATCCAGGAACCACACCAAACGTAATAGCGTCCGCCAGGCTGTCGAGCTGCACGCCCAGTTCGCCGCTCACGCCGACTTTGCGGGCCGCCCAGCCGTCGAGGCCGTCAAAGACAAACGCCAGCATCACGGCGACCGTAGCGTACTCAAAATTCTGAAACATTAAGTACCAAATGGCGGCCATGCCGCTCGCCACGTTGCCCAAGGTGAGGGCATTCGGAATCCATCGCATACCACAAAAGTACGGCGCTACCTTTGGGGTCATGGCGATCTTTAACCGACTTCCGAATTGGGCCTTGGCCCTGCTCACTCCGCTCCTCCTCAGCATTGCGTGGCCTGGTGCCTTGGGCTACCACGAATTCCCAGTGCTGGTGCCGCTGATGTGGGTGGCTATGGTTCCCCTGCTCGTGCTTGAAGCGCGGATGCGTGAAGGCAAACTCCGCCATTTTGCCGGTTGGGGCGCGCTGAGCATGGTGTTGTTCAACCTCGGAACTACCTGGTGGGTCGCTGGTGCACATTGGTCGGGTGTCCTCGGGGCGATCTTGATCAACGGAACCCTTATGACTGGCGTGTGGACGCTGTACAGCTATGCAGCGCGTCAAGTGGGCGTCCGCACCGCGCTTTGGATTTGGGTAACGGGCTGGCTAGCCATCGAAATCCTGCACGACGACTGGGCCTTTAGCTTTCCGTGGCTGAATTTGGGCAACGCCTTTGCCGAGGTTCCGCACTGGGTGCGCTGGTACGCCTGGACGGGCCCTCGGGGCGGAACCATTTGGTTACTCATCGCCAATGTCGTGGTGTGGCAGTTAGCAGATGGCGGAACCCGGCGCCTGCGCCGGGTGCTCCTGGCCACCGTGCTTGGTCCAATTGTCCTGAGCTATGCCGTCGGTTCGTGGCTTGACGCCCAGACGCCCAAGGCCAGCGTTCGTGCGCTTGTCGTACAGCCCAACGTTGACCCCTACACCCAAAAGTTTCAAACGCCTGACCTTCAGCAGGCCCGTAAGTGGGTAGAACTCGCCTCGGCTCAGGCTGATTCCGCACCTGGACTGCTCGTGCTGCCCGAGACGTTTTTGCACGAAGGCATCGACGAAATCTATGCGTCAAACTGGCCTTCGCTGATTGCCTTTGAGCCCCTGCTGCGCAATGGTTGGGGCGTGGTGCTGGGGGCGACGACCTACCGACTTCACGGTTCCGAACCCGAAAACCCCGCCGCCCGCCGCATCGACGACCGCCGCTTCGTGAGCTACGCCAACAGCGCCCTCTTCTTTAGGGCCGGCCTGCCCCTGCAGGTCTACCGCAAGTCCAAGTTGGTGGTCGGCGTCGAGACTATGCCCATGGTCCAGACACTCAGTGGTTTGCTGGGAGACCTTACCCTTTCGCTGGGAGGAACAAGCGGCACCTTAGCCACCCAAACCGAGCGCGCCGTATTTGAGGCCGGTCCTGACCTGCCCCGCATCGGCGCCCCCATCTGTTGGGAACAGGATTTTGGCCCATACGCCGCTGAGTTTTCGAATGCCGGAGCCGAAGTGCTCACCATCATCACCAACGACGGATGGTGGGGCAACACCTCGGGGCATGTGGCCCACTTGCACTACGCCCGACTGCGCGCCATTGAGCAGCACCGTTCGGTGCTTCGCAGCGCCAACACCGGAATTTCAGCCATAATTGGCCCCGACGGGCAGGTGCAGCAGTCGCTCGGCTGGGGTCGTGAGGGCATTCTTAGGGCTACAGTTCCCACGTTTTCTGAACCCAGCTTTTTCGCCGTCCACGGCGACGTGGTCGGGCAGTGGGGCCTGTTTGTCTTTGGCTTTTTGCTGCTGAGCCTGCTGGTGCGTCGGTTGCGCGGGTTAAAGGCCGCGTAGCCCGCTGCTGCCGGCGGAATTCCGACTCTGGGGCGCCCACGCGCACGCCCGTGAGGCCTACCTTTGCGCCATGGAATTCGATGTACTTGTTATCGGCGCCGGCCCCGGAGGCTACGTAAGCGCCATTCGCTGCGCCCAGCTTGGTTTTTCAACAGCTTTGGTCGAAAAGGATCCGACGCTTGGCGGAACTTGCCTGAACGTGGGCTGCATTCCGTCGAAAGCACTGCTTGACTCGTCAGAACACTACTACAATGCGGTGCACGCGTTCGCCGAGCACGGAATCGACGTCGAGCCACCCAAAATCAATTGGCCGCAAATGATGGCCCGCAAAAAGCAAGTCGTCGACACGACCTGCTCGGGCATCGACTTTTTGATGAACAAAAACAAAGTGACCGTCCTCAAAGGAC
>CAIJMB010000033.1 GCA_903821715.1 uncultured Flavobacteriales bacterium | reverse complement strand
TAAAACTCCGAAACCGTACTTCAGTGGCATCGTCGCACCGAAGGCTAAGTAGCTAATGCCTTCAGCCACAGCGATTTTGCGAAAAAGCGAAACAAGATTCATAGAGTGAGCTATTTACCGATACAAAAACGTCCAAAAATGGAACCGAGCAGATCATCTGCCGTGACTTCACCTGTGATGCTTCCCAAGTGCCGAAGGGCATCGCGAAGGTCGTAGGCGACGAGTTCGCCACTCGTACCTAGCACAAGACTCTCGCGAGCACGCTGTAACGAGTCGATACTCGCTCCAAGTGCCTCAGCGTGACGCGCATTGGCAATAAGTACATCTCCTTCGGGGATCTGAACCCTAGACTCAAGATGGCGCTCAAGTACTTCCAAATCGCTTGGGTCAGGACTCATCGCAAGGTGCTCTGGATAGGCCGATACATCGCGTTCGCCCCAGGTGTCGCGCTTCGTCAGCAGCAGTACCACATCGGATTCAGGATTGGCTTCGCGTACACGGTGTACTAAATCTTGAGCTTCTAATGCGCTCGAATGCAGTGGGTCCACGAGTGCCAGCACCATGTGCGCCTCGCGGACCTTGGCCCACGAACGCTCAATGCCCATTCGCTCCACTACTTCGTCGGTCTCGCGAATTCCCGCAGTGTCAATGAGTCGAAACAAAAGGTCACCCAACCGAAAGCGTTCTTCGACACTGTCGCGCGTTGTTCCGGGAACATCGCTCACTAACGCCCGATCATCACGCAGTAGCCGGTTCAGTAGCGTGCTCTTTCCCGCGTTGGGCGCGCCGACGAGCACGAGCGGAATCCCTTCCCGCATGGCCTGTCCCTGCCGAAATGTGCTTCGCATCCGTGTGCATTCGTTTGAAACGGAATCCAGCAATGCAATCAAGTCTTCGCGGCGCGCAAACTCAACATCTTCTTCGACAAAGTCCAATTCTAGTTCAATGAGCGCCGCAAAATCCATCAACTGCTGGCGCAACTCGGCCATACGCTTCGAGACATTTCCCTTGAGCTGCTTCAGCGCGAGCTCATGACCCGCACGAGATTCTGCAGCAATGAGGTCGCCCACGGCCTCAGCTTGGGCGAGATCCAGTTTGCCGTGCGCAAATGCACGCTGGGTAAATTCCCCTGGAGCCGCGAGGACCGCCCCCGCCGCAAGTAGCGCGTCCAAAGCTTCCGCTGCGATGTAGGGCGACCCGTGAAGCCCGAACTCCACAACATCTTCGCCGGTAAACGATGCGGGGCCTTGAAACCATGTGGCCAGCGCCTCATCGAGGGGACGCCCAAGGCGATCTTGAAAGCTGCCAAGCAGGGCACGACGGGGCGTCCAATCAGAACGCGTCGCAAAGCACTTCTGTGCGACATCCAAGGCATTAGGCCCGGACAGTCGAATCACCGTTAAGGCTCCGATTCCTCGGGCGGTAGCTAATGCTGCAATTGTTGTCGAAATCACGTTTCAAAGGTAGTTATTCGGCATAGCCTTTGCCGTACATCTCTATGCGATCGCTTTTGCTCTTTGGGATGTTTGCCGCTCTTTCGGCAGGTACTTCGTGCCGTGTGGATCACGCAATTGAAGCAGAAGACTCTTGGTTCTACAGCCGTCGCCCCACTCAGCACCTCACCACCCCGGTAGGCAGTGACAGTCTTCATTGGACTCAGGTTGGTCAAGGCCGCGACACCTTGGTGCTCGTGCACGGATTTGGTCCGTATCCGAGTGTACAGTGGCAGCCTGTGGTTTGGAAGTTCAGTCCCACATCAACCATTTTGGTCGTGGATTTACTTGGCTTCGGCGAGAGTACATCGCCCGATTCCGCAATATCAGTTAACCAGCAAGTAGAGGTCCTGCATGACGCATTGACTTCACACGGAATTCAATCCATTCACTTAGTAGGACATAGCTACGGCGGAATGGTCAGTACACTCTTTGCAAGTCGCTACCCCGAAATGCTCAAGTCGCTCGTACTCATTGACCCTCTGCACCGCCACTACAACCTCAAGTACCTAGATAGCCTTCAAAACCTGTGGGGTAGACCCATTGAAGAAGTTCTTTTGCCGCGAGATGTGGCCTCGTACGATGCGATGATGGACGTCAGCGTGTACGACCCCTTCTTCTTGCCTGAATTTGTGAAGCAGCAAGTGCTCGACAATATTTACAGCGTCAACCTCAGCCAGCGCGAGGCTATGCTTCGGGCGGTTCGCCGCGATGAGGTATTGATTCGAAACCAAGCACTTGGCGCAAACGTGCCCACGTTGCTTTTATGGGGTGCTGAAGACGCGCTCTTTCCCGTACAAGGCTCTGAAGACCTAGCGCGCGATTTTCCTCAAAGCAGTACTGTGGTGGTGCCCAAGGCAGGGCACATTCCCCATATGGAGCGACCCTTTGTCGTTCTCGATTTTTTGGCGGAATTTTTTAGCGCCCAATCCCCCAAATAGCGGGCGATTTGGCTTCAATAGGGCGCGGAACCCCAGTCGATCGCCATTGCGCCACGCTACGGCAGGCATTCCACTCGTCCGGTGCGCTCAGGTTAACGCCAATGAAGAGACGAGTGCTCGGGCTCAGCGCCTGAATAAGTTCCGCAAAGAGCTTTGCATTCCGATAAGGCGTTTCGATAAACCAGTGGCTCGAGCCTGAAGTGGCTTCGCGGTCCAGGCGTGCGATCAAGGATTTGCGCGCAGCTGGATCATGTGGAAGGTAGCCATGAAAGCTGAACTGCTGACCGTTCAACCCGCTCGCCATCAATCCAAGTAGGAGTGAAGAGGGGCCTGGCCAGGGCACCACAGTGATCCCAAGTTCGTGCGCTTTGGCGACCACTTCGGCCCCGGGATCCGCCATACCAGGCGCCCCTGCATCCGACACGAGGCCCATATTGCTCCCGTCGAGGCAGGCCTTCAACAGGGCAGAAGCGTCATTGCCCCCGTGCTTAGACCACGAATCCATGACTAAGGTAGCAAGGTCAATGTCTGGACTCAGAAGCCGTAACTGTGCACGTGCAACCTTGGGCGTCTCGACGATCCAATGGGTGATGCGTGCAACGAGCACAGAGAGCTCAGTATCAAAGCCCCGCACCGAATCCGCAAGCGGAACGGGAATCAAATAGAGCGTTCCTCGCGAAGCCATTGTTCCATCCAATCGCGGCATGCCTGCTGAAGCAGCTGGACTACCAATTCAAAACCTTGTTCTCCACCAAAATAGGGGTCGGGAACTTCGCGCTGCTCGCCAGGGAAACTGGCCTCGAGTACCAACGACACCTTGGGGTCCGAGCCCAGTGCGAGCACGTTCTTGAGGTTCGACCGATCCATCACTAAAATGTGATCAAATCGTTCAAAATCATCACGTTCAATGGGGCGCGAACACTGGGATGCGATGTCCAACCCGTGCCGCCGTGCAGAGGCTTGCGACCTTAAATCGGGATGCTCACCTTGGTGCTGCGCAGAGGTACCAGCGCTGTCCACAAACCAGCCGTGGTCCGGTCCAAAACGCTCCAAAATTTCAGATTCCATACAGCCCTGAGCTACTGGTGAGCGGCAAATATTGCCAAGGCACACCATGAGAACCCGGCGCGAACGCATTACGCCAACGTAAGCTTCTTGCGAATGTCGTCGACGTAGGTACGGAACCGCTTGTCCGTTTCCGTCAAATTCGAAACGGTCCGGCATGCGTGGAGCACCGTCGCGTGGTCCTTGTTGCCGATTTGCGAACCGATCGATGCTAACGAATTCTTTGTCAACTGCTTGGCAAAGTACATAGTCAACTGGCGGGCCTGAACGATCTCGCGCTTGCGGGTCTTGCTGCGCAGCAGCTCCACCGGCATGTCGAAGTAGTCACAAACCACCTTTTGGATGAAGTCAATCGAAACCTCGCGGGTCGTGTTCTTGACGAACTTGTCGATCATCGACTTGGCGAGCTCGACCGTGATCTTTTTGCGGTTGAGTGACGACTGGGCGAGCAACGAAATCAACGCGCCCTCGAGCTCGCGTACGTTGTTGGTGATCGAATAGGCGAGGTATTCGATGACATCGTCAGGCATGTCAATCCCGTCGGCATAAAGCTTTTGGCGCAAGATGGCCATGCGGGTTTCAAGATCGGGACGCTGAAGGTCGGCCGACAAGCCCCACTTAAATCGAGACAGCAAGCGCTGCTCCATGCCTTGTAGGTCCACTGGAGCGCGGTCTGAGGTCAAGATGATCTGCTTGCCCTGCTGGTGAAGGTGGTTAAAGATCTCAAAAAACACATCTTGAGTCTTCT
>CAIJMB010000032.1 GCA_903821715.1 uncultured Flavobacteriales bacterium | reverse complement strand
GGGTTTGGCACCTCGATGTCGGCTCGTCACATCCTGGGGCTGGAGAAGGTCCCAAGGGTTGGGCTGTTCGCCCATTAAAGTGGCACGCGAGCTGGGTTCAGAACGTCGCGAGACAGTTCGGTCTCTATCTACTATGGGCGTAAGAAATTTGAGGGGAGCTGACTTTAGTACGAGAGGACCGAGTTGGACGCACCTCTGGTGTACCTGTTGTGGCGCCAGCTGCATCGCAGGGTAGCTATGTGCGGATGGGATAAGCACTGAAAGCATATAAGTGCGAAGCCCACCCCAAGATGAGATTTCTCTTAAGGGTCGTTCAAGACTAGGACGTTGATAGGCTATAGGTGTAAAGGCAGCAATGTCATAGCCGAGTAGTACTAATTACCCGTGGATTCGGACCAGGATATGTTTTATGTTGCTTCCAATGTGTCAATGAAAAAACTTTGTAAAAACATGGTGGTTATTGCAACGGGGATCACCTCTTCCCATTCCGAACAGAGTCGTTAAGCCCGTTTGCGCCGATGGTACTAGTACGCTGGGAGAGTAGGTCGCCGCCATACTTATACAGAAACCCTCGCATATGCGGGGGTTTTTTGTTTTTATTCGCATCATATTTGCATCCATGAAATCTGAGAACCGCCTTCGCTTACTTCTTGCTTGGGCGGTTTTGTTGTGCACAGAGATTTCGGTGCTTGCTCAAGGCGTGGTACAAGATTCCGCATTAGTGCGCGAGGTCCGGATGGAGGATACGCTAAGACCTGTTCCATGGAATATAGCGGTATGGGATGGAGAGGCATTTCGGAATGAGTCCTCGGAAGATCGCGTCCTTAGTGTTCCCATTGGTTCTGCACGTGTAGGCGTTAGTGCGTTAGGTAGTCCCGCGTGGGATTTTAGTCTAGGTCTTTTGGGTTCATCGATACCGGTGGGTGTTCCATACTGGATGAATGCGGTTCGTGAGATTCCTCAAGATTGGAATGTTCGCAAGGGCCCCTTGCCCGTGGTTGATTGGGTCGGTGAGTCCGCACATGGCCGAGGCCAGGAATTCGGAGTGGTGGCCAGTGCGTCACCAAAGTACTATCAGCATTTTTGGATTGATTTTCGTCGCTTGCAGATGAGTGGTGGGTTGTTGACTGAGGACCATTTTCGGGATCGCCTTCAAACTGCTTTTTGGGGTAGAGATTCTGCAAGAAGATGGAATTACAGTGTTCAAGTTGGACTACAGCGCACTGTGGATGGCGAGGCCGGTGGAGTGGTGGATGTAGCGCAACTGACCGAGGCTGAGTTTTGGCAACCCAATCGGGATCTGGTGACGACGCGCTGGAGCCAAGCTGAGCGTGTGGGTCAATCGGGTCAGGTACGTGCAGAGTGGATTCATGCGCGAAGTCGGTTGGGTGTCGAGCTGAATTGGAGCCATAATCGATCGGGATTCCAGGGATCAGGGTTGTCTGTAGATTCGATACTTTACGAGGTGCTTGACATTCGCGTGGTACGCACGGATGGCGCACGTTGGTCTGAGCCCGCCCTGCGTGGGTTCAGTGTGATCGATGTGCTTCCTAAAGTGCGATCAAGTTGGTCAGCCGGAGTGCGACTTATCAATGCTGAGTATTGGGAGAGTGGAGTGTGGAACAGGTCGGGTCAGGTTCCGAGGTGGTCGCCAGTGGGTTCGTGGGAGTTTCCAGGGCGCCGGAATAGGTTACGGGCTGATGTTGATCTCCTGGGCCAGGCGGTCGAGTTCCGGTACGGACGCCAAAAGTGGTTGGATCATGGTTCGAACCCTTGGCTCGAATTGGAGTTGGCACAGCGGTGGACGATGCCCTGGCAGGGAAGTGTGGTTTCGCACGTCCGTAGCGGAGTGCTCAATGTCACGCCGTGGAAGCAGTTGGTGATTCGCGCCCAAGTTAGTAGCAGTGATCCAATGCTGTCGGTGGCAGACTGGTCGGATGCTAGTGCGACGTGGGTTGCCCGAGATTCATGGGCAATGCTCGGTGCTGACTTGAAGGGGCGTGTGAACCTGTCACGGAATTGGTCGGTACGTGCTTTTGCGCAGGGCCGCTGGGCTTCGTCGCGCCAATTGGGTTTGGCTCCAGGTTTTGGGGAGCTCGGATTGGTGTACGCGGCAAAGATTCCGAATTTGTACCCCGGAATGCGTGTACAGTTTGAGCTTCAGGGCCAAGGATGGACAGGCGGCTGGCAACGCCCCGTGTGGGTAGCAGAAAAGGGATTATTTGGATATTCCCAAACTGACCAGCGGATGCCTTCGGGCGGGTTAGTGCACGCGGCGGCTATGGTCTACCTCGGAGAGGCGCAACTTGGTGTGATTGCGCAGAACGCAAATCAAGGTTGGATTCCGAATACGGTATTTGTTGCCCAAAATTATCCGGTTCCGCCGGCCACTATTCGGTGGTTTCTGCGATGGAGGATGTTTGAGTAGTCGTTTAAAACGGCGGGTACTCGTCTCCCTCGTTGGGTTCGACGTGGTTCATTTTGGATTCAAACAATGCGTCATTGTTTGAGCTGGCCCCAGAGGTGACTGGACCCCGGGCGCTGTAGCCGGAGTCCAAGTCTGAGAAGCGAGCCATCGCACCTTCGAATCTGAGTCGAACGTTTTCAAGCGAACCGTTACGGTGCTTGGCGATGATCAGTTCTGCTTGGCCGTCGGCGGGCGCGCCAGAGTCGTCGTCCCATTCGTGAATGCCGTAGTATTCAGGACGATAGATGAACGACACAATGTCAGCATCTTGTTCTATCGCACCTGATTCACGGAGGTCAGAGAGAAGAGGTCGCTTCGAACCACCGCGAGTTTCGACCGCACGCGAGAGTTGAGACAAGGCAATGACCGGAATGTCAAGCTCTTTGGCAATTGATTTCAGTGCTCGTGAGATCGACGAGATTTCCTGTTCGCGGTTTCCTCCTGACTTGGAATTACCAGCAGTCATCAACTGCAGATAGTCGATGATGATGATTCCGATTTGGTGCTGCGAGACGAGGCGGCGGCACTTGGCCCGAAGGTCAAAGATGCTCAACCCTGGTGTGTCGTCGATGTAAATCGGTGCGTCCTGAAGGGTCTTAACCTTCGAGGTGAGTTGCGCCCATTCGGTGGCGTCGAGGTTGCCTCGGCGAAGCTTCTCAGCTCCAATGCCGGTCTCTGAGGAGATCATTCGAGTGATGAGCTGGACCGATGACATTTCAAGACTGAATACGGCGACAGGGACTTTGTGCGCGATGGCGATGTTTCGAGCCATGCTCAAGACAAAGGCGGTCTTACCCATACCTGGGCGTGCAGCCAAGATGACCAGGTCAGATTTTTGCCATCCAGAGGTTACGCGGTCGACGTCGCGGAATCCGCTCGGGACACCCGACAAGCCTTCGCGCTGCGAGATGGCAGAAATTCGATCAAGCGCTTGCTTGACGAGATTGAGCGAGGATTCGTAGTTCCGCTTGAGATTGCCTTGCGATACACTGAAGAGTGACTGTTCAGCGCTGTCCAAAAGGTCAAGGACGTCAGTGGATTCGTCGTAGGCTTTTTCAGTGAGCTCTCCAGCGATACGAATGAGTTCGCGCTGGATGTGCTTTTGTACGACGATTCGAGCGTGGTATTCAATGTGTGCTGAAGACGAAACGCGGGTACTGAGGTTGATCAGTTTGGCTTCGCCTCCGATGCG
>CAIJMB010000031.1 GCA_903821715.1 uncultured Flavobacteriales bacterium | reverse complement strand
GGCGCAGGACGTCAAGGGCGTCGCGGTTTTCGCCGATGCCCGACTTGTTTTGAAACCAACGTTGAAGGCGCTTGAGCACAGAAAGTATCTTTGGAACGGCCAAAGTACGCCATCTCTCCAACCCAACACGAAGTATTATGTATAGTGTACGCCTCGAAGTCCGCGACCGCGTTGCCTTTTTAACGATTGACCGCCCTGAAGCGTTAAACGCGTTAAACGCTCCCACGATTCAGGCGCTGCACGAGCAAGTGGTGGCGTTGGACGCCAACGATGATGTTCGGGTGGTTGTTTTGACGGGCGCGGGCCCCAAAAGCTTTGTGGCGGGCGCCGACATTGCAGAGTTTGCGGGCTACAGCCCTGAGGAGGGCAAAGCCCTTGCACAGCGCGGCCACGAGTTGCTCTTTAACCGGATCGCACAGGCCCGCAAGCCGTACATCGCGGCGGTTAATGGTTTTGCGTTAGGTGGAGGCCTTGAGCTCGCCATGGCCTGCCACGTGCGCCTGGCGTCTTCTTCGGCCCGAATGGGCTTGCCTGAGGCTTCGCTTGGGGTGATTCCGGGCTACGGCGGAACCCAACGCCTTGTGCAGCTCGTCGGCAAAGGACGTGCGCTCGAGATGATGTTCAGCGCGAGCATGATCGACGCTGCTAAGGCAGAAACATGGGGCCTTGTCAACGCGGTCCACGAGCCCGACCAGCTCCTCGAAGCCGCCGAAGCGATGGCCCGTCAGTTTATCAAGGCCTCAGGAGATGCCCAGACCGCCATTATTCGGACGGCGAATGCCGCTACCGAGGGCGGGCCGGGGTTTGCTGCCGAGATCGAAGAGTTTGGAGCCCGCTTTGCGACTGCAGAATTTACCGAAGGCACCACTGCTTTTCTCGAAAAACGCAAACCAAGTTTTTGAGTATGCGTTGGGTAGCGTCTTTGTGCTAAATTGACGCCACCTAAACGCAATGAACATGTCTTTTCTCGTGATCGAACATGCCGTCTACTCATTCGGTACCACCGGATGGTGGGGCGGAATCGCCATTTTTGCGGCCTACGCTGCGATCGTATTTGGAGCGGCCCGAACCTGGAAGGGCGAAGAGCTCCGAATTTTTGAGCGCTGGTGGGGCTACGCCCTTGCGGCACTTCTCTTGGCGAAGCATCTGTTTTTGTACCGAGAAGGCCTGTGGAACGTCCACGACAACCTCGAAATTCACCTCTGCGGATTCAGTCGGATTTTGAGCATTTTGCTCTTGGCTTTTGGCGCGCGCTGGGCCTTTTACCCCCTGTTTTTTTGGGGGATCGTCGGTGGATTTCACAGCGTGCTCACCCCTGAACTCACGAGTGGCGACACTCCGTTTATGTACGCCGAATACTATATCGTGCACGGCGGAATCATCATTATCCCCCTCTACTTCGTCTTTGCGCGCGGCTTTATGGTCGGCAAGTGGACCTGGGCAAAGGTTCTTGGTATCAACGTGCTGTTGATGGCGCCCGTGGGCTTGATCAACTACCTCGTGGACGCCAACTACATGTTCTTGTGCCAGCGCCCCATGGTGGACAACCCCTTCATCATGGGCGATTGGCCATTCTACATTGTCGGATTCGTGGCTGCTGGAGCGCTGCACTACGGCGTACTCACCCTGCTCTTCTGGAAGCGGATTAACAAAGCCGCCTAATGGGAGATTGGGATATGGTCGTAGTCGAAGTCGGCGGGCCAATTTGGTGGGCCGGCTACGGTATCCTCGCCTTATTTTTTCTAGTTTTTTTCACT
>CAIJMB010000030.1 GCA_903821715.1 uncultured Flavobacteriales bacterium | reverse complement strand
GGAGGCCATGAAGACCACAGCGCCGATGGCAAATGCCCAATGCACCGAGGGCGGAATCTGGCCTTCAGGAGCCGTTGTGGATACCCCCAGTGTGCTCATGAGCCACGGAAGGTTGCTCGCGATCCAGGTTCCGATGCCGATAATCAGGGTTTGCGCCACAAACCCATACGAGCGCTGCTGGTCGGGAAGCTTGTCGGCGACGAGGGCCCGAAAGGGCTCCATCGAAATGTTAATGGAGGCGTCGAGGACCCAAAGAAGTCCGGCGGCAACCCAGAGCGCCGGAGCGTTGGGGATGAAAAAAAGCGCCAGCGTGCTCAAGACGGCTCCGACCAAAAAGTAGGGCCGGCGGCGGCCAAAACGCGGGCTCCAGGTGCGGTCCGATAAGTACCCAATGATGGGCTGCACAATCAGTCCCGTGAGGGGGGCGGCGATCCAGAGTCCGGGCAGCTCGTCTTTGCTCGCGCCCAAGTTTTGAAAGATGGACGACATAAAGCCTCCTTGAAGGGCGAAGCCGAACTGGATGCCCAAGAATCCGAAGCTCATGTTCCAGATTTGCCAAAAATTCAGGGCCTTTTGGGGGGAGGTGGCGGCCGCAGAGCCGGTCGAAGAGCTGGTTGCCATATGGTGCTAGTTTTGAGCGCGTTCGGGGTTGCGCGTGTAGAGTCGGGCGGGCTTGTGCACCACGCCGGTTTGCTTTTCGTCGAGCGGAACCACCCACTGGTCGTTCAGCGCCTTTTTGCGGAAGTTCCGCTTGTCAAAGTTCGAATTCAGGATCGCCTCGTGAACTGCCTGCATCTGGCTCAGGGTGAACTTATTGGGCAAAAGTTCAAAGCCGACGCGGAGCTCGCTTAGTTCGCGACGCAGTGTGGTGAGGGCCTGGTCAAAAATCGTATTGTGGTCAAAGGCCAAGCGCGGAATTTCGTTGGCGTCGTGCCAAAAGGCACGGGCGGCAAAACTCGAGGCCAAGAGGTTGAAGTCGGTCATTTTGACCAGCGCGTAGTAGGCAATAGTGATGACTCGAGCGGTCGGATCCTTGCGCACGTGGGTCAGCCATGGGAGGTCCTTGGGGTCTTTGACGCGGTTGGGGTCCCCGAAGGTTCCGCACTGCTGCAGGTAGAGGCCACTGAGGCCCGTTAGCTCTCGCAGCACTCGGGCGGCAGACTGGTCGAGGTCCTCGTCCTCTTCGAGGTGGTCACCAGGAAGGGCAAAGCGGCAAGCTTGGCCAAAGTCCTCTTGCTCAATCAATAAGACATTGAGTTTTTGGCCGTCAAAACCAAAAACCACACAGTCAACTGAAACGTTGGGGTTCTGCATAGGTAGACAAATGTACTTCGGACACTAACATTCTCGCTACTATGTGTACTTTGAACACTATCTTCGTAAAACGTATGAAACGCATAGCCGTGCTGACCTCAGGGGGCGACGCCCCTGGAATGAACGCCGCCATCCGCGCCGTGGTGCGGTCCGCTTCTTTTTATGGAATTGAATGTGTAGGCGTGTACCGCGGCTACGACGGATTGGTTGAGGCAGATTTTGTTCCGCTCGACAGCAAAAGCGTGCGCAACATCCTCGCCCAGGGCGGAACCATTCTAAAATCCGCACGCAGCCAACGCTTTCGCACCCCAGAGGGCCGCGCCGAAGCGGCCGTCAACCTTCGCGCCCAGGGCATCGACGGCCTCGTGGTGATTGGCGGAGACGGAACCTTTACCGGCGCTCACAAACTTTGTGAAGAGCATCAGTTTCCCGTGGTCGGAGTTCCGGGAACCATCGACAACGACCTGTTCGGCACGGACTACACGATTGGTTACGATACCGCGAGCAACACGGTGGTTGAAAGCATCGACAAGATTCGCGACACCGCCAACAGCCACAACCGCCTCTTTTTGGTCGAAGTTATGGGCCGTGACGCCGGATTTATAGCGCTGAGTTCTGGACTGGCCACCGGCGCGATTAGCATCGTACTTCCCGAACGCAACACGACCATCGAAGAGCTTCAGGCCACCATCGACCAGGGCGCCGAACGCAAAAAGACGAGCAACATCGTCGTCGTAGCCGAAGGCAACCGCCTCGGAACCCCCTTTGAGCTCGCCGACGCGCTAAAAAAACACAACCCCGACCTCGACGTCAAAGTCACCATTCTCGGACACATTCAACGGGGCGGTTCGCCCAGTATGCTCGACCGAGTCAACGCAAGCCGCCTTGGCGTGGCAGCGGTGGAGGCCTTGCTCAACGGCAAGTCCGACGTCATGGTGGGCATCGTGAGCGGCCAGCTCACGCATACCCATCTTCCCATGGCCATTCTCAATAAAGCTTCGCTCGACGAAGATTTACTGCGCATCGCCCGAATACTGTCCATTTAACTCTTTTTACTCGATTTTTGTACCTGCTATGAAAAAGATCGCCATCAACGGATTTGGCCGAATCGGCCGCCTCACCTTTCGCAACCTCATCGTACGTCCCGACGTCGAGATTGTGGCCATCAACGACCTGACCGACACCGCTACGTTGGCACACTTGCTCAAGTACGACTCGGCGCACGGAGGCTTCCACGGTACGGTTTCGCATACGCCAAACAGCCTGATCGTCAACGGCAAAGAGATTCGCATTACCGCCATCAAGAACCCTGCAGAGCTTCCATGGGGCGAGCTGGGCGTGGACCTCGTGATCGAGTCAACCGGAATCTTCACCAGCAAAGAGCAGCTTGAGCTGCACCTGCAGGCCGGCGCCAAGAAGGTGGGCCTCAGCGCCCCGGCAAAGGCTGACGACGTAAAGACCGTAGTTCTGGGCGTAAATGAGGGCATCCTCGGTCCCGACGACCACGTGTTCAGCAACGCTTCGTGCACGACCAACTGCTTGGCTCCGATGATGAAAGTCCTCAACGACAACTTTGGGGTGGTCAAAGGCTACATGCTTACCGTGCACGCCTACACCAACGACCAGAGCATTCAGGATGCTCCGCACCGCGACCTGCGCCGCGCCCGCGCCGCTGCGGTGAGCATGATTCCGACCACCACCGGGGCCGCCAAGGCCGTGGGCCTCGTGCTTCCCGAACTCAAGGGCAAGCTCGACGGATACGCGATCCGCGTCCCAACACTCACGGGCTCAGCTACTGACGTGACGGTAGAATTGGCCAAGCCTGCCACTGCCGCCGAAATCAACGCCGCCATGAAGGCCGCCGCTGAAGGTCCGTTGAAGGGCATTTTGCAGTACACCGAAGACCCCATCGTGTCTGCCGACATCGTGGGCAACACGCACTCGTGCATTTTTGACTCTGGCATCACGTCGGCCAACGGAACCCTGGTGAAAATCATGGGTTGGTACGACAACGAGGCCGGCTACTCTGCCCGCATGGCCGATATGGCAGTGCGCATGGCAGCTCAATCTTAAGAAGTTATGGTATTTATCGTCGAAAGCGGCTCCACCAAAGCCGATTGGATTCTTTTGGACGCTTCGGCCACTGAGGTCGGACGCTGGTCGGTCAAGGGCCTCAACCCCTACTTTCACGACGCGGACGAAGTCGAGCGCACGCTGCGCGCCGAATCCGAAATCATGGCCCACGCACCCTCGGTCGAGAAGGTCTTTTTTTATGGAGCCGGATGTTCGTCGGACGCGTTGAATGCAATCATCGCCGAAGGTCTTGAGCGCGTGTTCCCTCGGGCAAACGTCGTGGTGGACCACGACCTGCTCGCGGCCGCCTACGCCACCTACTTTGGCGAGCCTCACATCGCGTGCATCCTCGGAACCGGGTCCAATTCATGCTACTTCGACGGTACCGCCGTGCACGAAGAGGTGCCCGCGCTTGCCTACATTTTGGGCGACGAGGGTTCTGCCAGCTACATCGGCAAGCGGTTGGTGCGCGACTTCTTGTACAAGCGCTTGCCTGCAGACCTGCACGCCGCCTTTGTCGGAGCCTACGGCGTCGGCAAAGCCGAGATTTTTCAGGCCGTGTACAACGAGCCCAACGCCAACGTCTACCTCGCGAACTACGCGCGATTTGCCGGCGACCACGCCGAGCATCCGTACATTCAAGAGATTGTATTCGAGGGATTTAAGGCCTTTATCGAGTTCCACGTGCTCTGCTTCGCCGAGGCCCGTCAAGGCGCCCAGGTGAACTTTGTGGGCTCGGTGGCCAAGGCCTTTGAGCCGCTGCTCCAAAAAGCCTGCGCCGAAGCCGGCGTTCGCTACGGACGCACCCAAGCCAAGCCCGTCAACCGCTTGGTGGAGTACCACATTGACGTGCTGCGGGTTCTCGAACCCCAGGCCCTGTGATCCGCGGATTTCTTTTTGACCTCGACGGGGTGCTGGTCGACACGGCCCAGTACCACTTTTTGGCCTGGCAGCGCATGGCGGCCGAGCTCGGAATTCACTTTGGCGAAGCCGAGAACGAGCAGCTCAAGGGCGTTTCGCGGGCGGAATCCCTGAACCGCATCCTTGCCTGGGGCGGCAAAAGCCTTTCGGACGCCGAGAAGCAGCACTGGATGACCCTCAAAAACGACTGGTACCTCGAACTCGTTCGGGGTATGCCGGCCGACGACTACCTACCCGGGGCCCACGAATTCTTACGCGCCAGCCGTGCCGCGGGAATCAAGGTGGCGCTGGGTTCCGCGTCCAAAAACGCCCCGCTCATTTTGGAGCGTTTAGGCTGGATTCCGCTGTTTGACGCCCTGATTGACGGCAACGTCGTGACCGCGTCAAAGCCCGACCCCGAAGTCTTTCTCGAAGGCGCTCGCCGCCTCGGCCTCAAGCCCGAGGAGTGTGTGGTGTTCGAAGATTCCGAAGCCGGAGTCGAAGCCGCCCGCCGCGGAGGCATGAAGGTGGTCGGAATCGGCCACGGCCTGGACGCCGACCTAATCGTCAGCGGTCTGGACCAACTG
>CAIJMB010000029.1 GCA_903821715.1 uncultured Flavobacteriales bacterium | reverse complement strand
GGATCTGAGCGTACTTCTCGGTAAACGGCTTCCAAACCTCACGTTGCCACGTGCTCAGTGCCGTGAGCTCCGCGCGAGTGGCCGCGTCAGCGGCCTTCCACGCGTTGAGCATGTTGGGAGAGGGCGCTCCGCGCAGGCTCCAGAAGTGGCCTGAGAACTGGCCGTACTTCCATTCCCAGGTTTCGGGTTGCTCGAAGTAGCCCTTCACGTCTTCTTTGCCGAAGAGGGCCATGCGGCGGTCTTCAATGGACTTGAGTTGGGCCTTGATGTCGGCGCGGAGCTGCTTGGTCGCAGCAGTGTCTTCGTTGGCGGCCACCAGATTGTCAAGCAGTTCAAGGCGTTTTTTAGCCTCGCGCAGTAGGGATACTGCGCTGTCGAGTTGGGCCATTTGTCCGTTGACGTCGGCTTCAAAGGCGTGCTGTGCAGCCCAGTCGCGGGCGGGGGCTCGGGGGTCGTCCTTAACGGTCACATGGGCGGTGTCGCTGTGCGAACCAAGCGTGTACACCAGTGAGTAGCGGCCTGGCTTAACTTCGGGTCCGTATCCGGGCTCGTTGGCGTTTTCGCGCTTGCTGCGGCTCATTGAGGGGCGGTCGACGCCGGCGCTCCGCAGGTTCCAGTTCCAGCGCTGCAGTCCATTTTCGGTCGGAACCTCCGTTTCAATACGGCGGATGCGGGTTCCGCTCGGGTCGTACACGTCGACGCGCAGCCACTTGACTTTTTTGAGTTCCTTGTCGGCGGTGTCGCGCTGCAGCGTGTAGCTCAGTCGTGCGCCGTCCGAACGGTTTTCGCCCTGAAACATCGCGTGGCCTTGAAAGCGGATTCCGTCAGACTCCGCATAGATCCAGTGGTAGGCATCAGGCGCGTCGTAGGCCGTCAGTACGCGGCCCTTGGCAGCAGCGGCCTCGCGCAGCGGGCGCAGGTCGTCAAGCACCCAGGCGGCGCGACCGAAGGTTCCGAGGATAAGATCGCCCTCGCGCTCTTGAATGGCGAGGTCCTGCACCGGCATCACGGGAAGGCCCGACCAGCGCTGCCAGTTTTTGCCGCCGTTGGGGCTGATAAAGAGCCCGGTCTCGGTGCCGAGGTAGACGAGCGAGGGCTGGGCGGGATCCTGAAGCACGCTGAGGCAGTGGCCCATGCCCTTGGGTGGAATAATTGGAATAAGGTTGGCCCACGTTTTTCCAAAGTCCTTAGTGTGAAATAGGTAGGGTGTGAAGTCTCCTTGGCGGTAGTTATTGACAACCACCCATGCCTCGGCGGCGTTGACGGTGCTGGCGCGGACTTGGGGAACCCAGGCTCCGTCGGGGAGTCCTTTGATACTGCACTTCGTCCATGTGCTGCCTCCGTCCCGGGTCAAAGAAACGGTTCCGTCGTCGCTACCGGTCCAAATCAGGCCTTTTTGCAGGGCCGACGGGGCGATGGCGAGCAGGCAGGTGTGCATTTCGGCTCCGGTGACGTCAAAGGTGAGGCCGCCCGACTCGAGGTACTTCTGCTTCTCGGGGTTGTTGCTGGTGAGGTCCGGCGAAATGATGGTCCACGAAGACCCGCGGTCCGCAGAGTAGTGGACGTGCTGCGATCCGTAGTACAGCGCTTCGGGGTTAAAGGGGTCTGCCGCGATGGGGCTGTTCCAGTGCCAGCGCAGGGGTTTGCCTTCGGGGTGCACGGGCTTGATAAACGTTTTTAACCCGTTTGAAACGTTTACCCGGGCCAAGTAGCCCTCTTGGGCCATGGCGTAGACGGTTGAGGCGTCGGTCGCGTGCGGAAGCACGTCAAATCCATCGCCAAAGTAGAGTTCGGTCCAGTCGCTGTTCCCGATTCCGCCCTTGAGGTGGTAGGCCGGGCCTTTCCAGGACCCGTTGTCCTGCATTCCGCCGTACACGTTGTACGGAAGCTGGTTGTCGACATTGATGTGGTAGAACTGCGCGAGCGGGAGGTTCTCGACAAAACGCCAGGTTTCGCCGCCGTCACGGCTGATGTTCAGACCGCCGTCGTTGCCTTCGATGAGGTATCCGGGCGTCTTCGGCGACAGCCAAAACGCGTGGTGGT
>CAIJMB010000028.1 GCA_903821715.1 uncultured Flavobacteriales bacterium | reverse complement strand
GAGCACTGTTCCGAGCGGGGCCTTCACCTGCACGAAGGCGACGACTCGTGCCAATGGACTGATCCGGCCTACCTCGCGGCTCCCCAGCCCGTTGCCATCGGCTGGGAGCTGATGCCCCACACTTTGGGGCGCAACGAGCCTGTGGCCCGTGTCGCTTCGGCCAAGAATGCAGATTCTGAGGCGGTTGCCCTTCGTGGGCCGCCTGTGGGTTAACCTCCGACTATTGTGCGCGGAACCGCTCCGCGTTGGGTTAACTCATTCAAAACATCATGAACAAATTACTTTTTGGGCTGCTCGCGGCCCTGCCCCTCATGCTTTGGGGCCAACGCGACACATCCGTCGTCATTGAACTCGGAGAGGCTTCGGTCGAGGCCCAGCGCGACAACCCGTCCGCATTGTCCACCCAAGTACTTGCCATTCCTGTGCGCACCCTGGCCGACCAAGGGCCCTCGGCCATGCTCCAACTTAGCCGTCAGGCTCCGGCCCTACAACTCGCAAGCGTGGGCGGACACACCGTCAAACCCATTCTGCGCGGCCTCGGCGGCTACCGCGTCGTTACCGCCTACCAAGGCTGGCGCTACGACAACATGCAGGGTGGGGCAGACCATGGGCTTGACTTTCCGCTCATGGGCGTCGACCACGTTGAGGTGATGCTCGGACCCAACTCCCTCGCGCTCGGAACCGACGCCATGGCCGGTGTGCTCTACTTCTCGGACGTGCGTCCGCGCGCCACCGGTAGCCAGCACTCACTAACCCTCAACGGCGGCGCCAACGGCATGCCCTGGTCGGGCCAGTATAGCCTGCACCGCAGTGGTCCGGGTGTCTACTTTGTCGGAGCCTACGGCGGCTTCAGCCCCGAGTACCGCGATGCCCGCGGCGACACGGTACATGGCACGCATGCTCAAACCCTCGCGCTTCGCGCCTTGGGCTCGTGGCAAAAAGGCAAAACCCAGCACCGCCTCAAACTCACGGGAGTTCAACGCCGCTTTGGGCTTCCCGAGAAAAACTACCCCCCGGGCCAAGAACCCGACCACGAGCACGGCGACCAACTCATTCAGGCGGGCCACCTCGCGTGGGAAGCCGAGCGCAACCTCGGAACCTGGAAGCTTCGGGCGGTGACGGGCCTTCAGTCCTCGTTCCGCGCCGAATACGACCAGGCGCACGAGGGTGAAGAACCCGAACCAGGTCATGAAGACCACGCACACATTGCGTTCAACCTGCACACGGCTTCTCAAACGACGACCTTGGACCGCCGCCTCGGCGACGGGCATCTGACGCTTGGGGCGCACCAGCAACTCCGCGTACTGCGCAACGACGAGCACGCGCACGAATGGCTCTACCCGAATGTGGAACAGTTTCAGTCGGCACTCTTTGCGCACTACAATGTCGAAAAAGGTCGCCACACGCGTTCCGCGGGCCTTCGCGGCGAGGTTGGGGCCTTTGCAGGATACGCCGCCCTGCTGCGCTATGCCTACGCCATCAGCAAACCACTTAGTGTGCAGGCCCGAATGTCGCACGGAACCCGTGGCCCCCAACTCGAAGAGCGCTTTGCCTTCGGGTCGCACCTCGGCGCAGGGCGGTTTGAAGTCGGCGATGCCAATCTTCGCACAGAGCAACTTTGGAACGCCGACCTCGGCCTCAATTACGATCTCGACCGGTTTGACGCCCAGCTCACCGCCTTCTACCAGGCCTACCGCGACTTCATTTACCTCAACCCCAACGACAGCAGCGGTTCGTGGCGCTTCTACTACGTGCAGGGCGATGCGCGCGTGTACGGAGCCGAGGCCCGCGCCCACTGGCACCCCGCCGAGCGCTTCCACGTGCATGCTCAGGCGGCCCTCAGCATTGGGGAAGACGCAGCGGGCAATCCGCTTCCGTTCATGGCTCCTGGCCGCTGGGGCGCCCACATGGCGTACGATGTACTGCCCGACCAGCGCCTTCATGCCGAACTGCACTACGACCACTACCTTGCCCAGAATCGACTCTCGCCCACCGAGGAGCTCTTTTTGGACGGAGCCACGCCGGCCTACGGTCTTTGGTCTGCGAGCCTCACGGGTGTGCTTACGAAGAGCGCCTCGTGGAGTGTGGAAGTCCTCAACGCCTCGAACACGGCGTTTGCCCACCACCTCTCAATCGCCCGTGCGTTTGGAGTCCTCGAGGCAGGGCGACAAGTACGTGCGAGCCTGAGGTTTGCGTGGTAAAAAAACCCTGCGTATCTTTGCAGCGCTTTCTGAATCCAAAATCGAGGGGACCCACAAAGTCCCCTCGACTATTTTTAAAGGTTTTTTAAAGTACACGTACATGACCCAACACGAACTGCAGCAGCTGGTTGACACGACCCTTCAGGGGTTGGATGCCTTTGCCGTAGAGGTAAGCCTGAGCGCCGCTAACGACATTAAAGTCCATGCGGACCTCAATGAGGGGCACATCACTTTGGCGCAAATCAAGACGATCAGCCGCGCGATAGAATCCGCGCTAGGCGAAGCGTCTGAGAACTACGCCATCGAAGTGTCTTCACCGGGAATGTTCACCCCATTTAAGGTGGACGCCCAGTACCGAAAGAACCTCGGTCGCGAAGTAGTGGTCAAGCTTTTGGACGGCCAAAAAGACAAGGGGAAGCTCGCTGCCTTCGACGGCACGAGCATTACTCTGGAGCGCACTGAACGCGTTCCCAAGACGGTCGGCAAAGGCAAAATGGACCAGACGACGCAAACCCAAATCCCGCTGGCGGAACTGTCCAGCATCACCCTAGACTTTAAATTCTAAGTTTCTCACGTTTAAGTTGCTATGGAAAATCTAGCCATCATCGAATCCTTCGGCGAGTTCAAAGACGAAAAGAGCATTGACCGCGTAACCCTTATGTCGTTCATCGAAGAGGCGTTCCGTGTTCAAATTCGCAAGAAGTACGGCACCGACGAGAATTTTGACGTCATCGTCAACCCCGACAAAGGCGACCTCGAAATCTGGCGCAACCGCACCATCGTAGAAGACGGAGCTGTTGAGGACGACAACCTCGAGATCGCTCTTTCAGCCGCCCTCAAAATCGAGCCTGACTTCGAAGTAGGTGAAGAAGTTTCTGAAGAAATGAAAATCATCGATCTCGGACGCCGCTTCATCTTGGCCTTCCGCCAGACCCTTGTTCAAAAAGTTCAAGAGCACGACTCAGGCGAACTCTTCAAGCGCTACAAGACCATGGAGGGTGAGATCATTAGCGGCGAAGTACACCACGTACGCCACCGCGAGCTCATCATTTACGACGACCAGCAGAACGAACTGATCCTGCGCCGCGAAGACATGATTCCCGAGAAGGACTTCTACCGCAAGGGCGACACCGTCCGCGCCGTGGTCAAGCTTGTCGAGGTTCGTGGAACCAAGCCATTCATCTTGCTCAGCCGCACGTCTGAAGAATTCATGGCCAAGCTCTTCGAAGCCGAAATCCCTGAAGTATTTGACGGAATCATCACCGTCAAGAAAGTCGTTCGGATTCCGGGCGAAAAGGCGAAAGTTGCCGTGGAATCCTACGACGACCGCATCGACCCTGTCGGAGCCTGTGTGGGTATGAAAGGATCGCGCATCCATGGAATCGTCCGCGAACTTCGCGGTGAGAACATCGACGTGATCAACTACACTACCAACCTTCAGTTGATGATCCAGCGCGCACTGTCTCCTGCCAAGATCACCAACATGATTCTCGACGAAGAGCGCCGCCACGCCGACGTATACTTGCCGGCAGACCAGGTTTCACTGGCTATCGGCCGTGGCGGAACCAACATCCGCCTCGCCAGCAAGCTGAACGACTACGAAATCGACGTGTACCGCGAAGACGTGGTGCAAGAAGAAGACGTGGAACTCCTCGAGTTCAGCGACGAAATCGAAGCCTGGGTCATTGACCAGCTTCGCAACGGAGGCTACGATACGGCGAAGTCTGTGCTCCGCGCCG
The DNA here is from genome assembly GCA_903821715.1 of uncultured Flavobacteriales bacterium. Lineage (GTDB taxonomy): Bacteria > Bacteroidota > Bacteroidia > Flavobacteriales > Schleiferiaceae > TMED14. Next base: position 5,478 of record CAIJMB010000028.1, on the reverse strand, counting down.
ACGTTGAAGACGTCGCTCGCCGCGCCGACCTCGAAGTAGAGACCGTACAAGATGTTCGCAACATCCTCAAAAAGGAGTTTGAAGCCGAATAAACCACGGTTTTTCTACGATTACAACCTGAATTCTTAAATAGAACCGACCTTTGCGCCTATGAGCACCATCCGCATCAGTAAAGTACTTAGCGAGCTGAACATCGGCTTGGATACCGCCGTTGACTTCTTGGCCACCAAAAGCCAAGAGGTAGATCGCAACCGCAACGCCAAGATTGATCAAGCCCAGTACGACCTGCTGACGCAGCAATTCGCCACCGACAAGTCGTCCAAAGACAAGGCCGAAACGCTCATTCAGAAAAAGCGCGAAGAGAAGGAGGCCATTCAGGCCGAGCGCGAACAAAAGAAGCCCGAAGTCATTCGAGCAACGGCAACGCTTTCTGGCCCTAAGGTCGCCGGTAAGATTGATCTTTCGCCCAAGAAGGCGGCTGAGCCTACGGCTGTTCCCGCAACTCCGGCTGCTCCTGCCGTGGCGGCAGAAATTGCCCAAGCTCCGGCCGCTCCAGCTGCACCAACCAAGGTGGTGGTCGAGACTCCGGTCGTGAAGGTTGATGAACCCAAAGTCCAAGTTGCCCCAGCGCTTGAGCCAACTGCGCCTAAGGAAGTAGCCCCAGAAGCGCCAAAGGCGCCAGAGGCACCTGCGGTATCTGAATCTCGGGTTCCGTCCGAGCCCAATGCAGACAATGCCGATTCAGGAGAGGCAACCCCTGAGACTACACACCACGAGACCCAATACCAGAAACTCGACGGTCCAAAAATGACCGGTCAAGTAATCGACCTTTCACAATTTGCCAAGAAACCTTCTGCAGCAGGACAACGCAAGCGAATTAAAACTGAAGGCCTTCAAAAACCCGCATCGGGTGGTGGTCGCACCACCACGGGCGCTGCAAGCGTCGGAGGACCTGGTCAAGGCGGCTATCAGCGCGGCCCAGGTGGCCAGCGCGGTCCTGGTGGTCAGCGCGGTCCTGGTGGTCAGCGTGGCCCTGGTGGACCACAAGGCGGAGGCGCTCCGCGCGAAGTCAGTCAAGAAGATATTCAGCGCAAGATTAAAGAGACCCTTGAGAAGCTCGGCGGAGGCCGCAAATCCAAGGGATCTAAGATTCGCCGTGACAAGCGTGCAGAACGTGCAGAAGCCCGCGAAATGGCCGAACTCGAGCGCCAAGAGGGTGAAAAGGTCCTCAAGCTTACTGAGTTCGTAACCCTACTTGAGGTGGCGAACATGATGAAAGTTTCTCCGACCGAAGTTATTTCAACCTGCATGTCGTTGGGAATCATGGCCTCGCTTAACCAGCGCCTGGACAAAGAGACCCTGACAATCGTTGCCGACGAATTTGGATTTGACGTCACCTTTGTCGACGAAGAAGTTCAAGAGGCTTTGGCCGAAGAGCAAGAGGATGAAGCAAATCTCTCTCCGCGCTCACCGATCGTGACCGTAATGGGTCACGTCGACCACGGTAAGACGTCGCTGCTTGACTACATCCGCAAGGCGAATGTCATTGCAGGTGAGGCGGGCGGAATCACGCAGCACATCGGAGCCTACAGTGTTCAGCTGGCCGACGGACAGCACATTACCTTTCTCGATACTCCAGGTCACGAGGCCTTTACCGCCATGCGTGCTCGCGGAGCCCAGGTTACCGACATCGCCATCATCGTGGTTTCTGCCGACGATTCGGTGATGCCCCAAACCAAGGAAGCCATTAGCCACGCCCAAGCAGCAGGTGTTCCGATCGTATTCGCGATCAACAAGATTGACCGCCCGGACGCAAATCCCGAGCGCATCAAAGAGCAACTCGCTGGAATGAACCTCCTCGTCGAAGACTGGGGCGGCAAAATCCAGTCGCAGGATATCTCTGCCAAGCAGGGACTGAACGTAGACAAGCTCCTCGAGAAGGTGCTCCTCGAGGCCGAAATCCTTGACCTCAAGGCAAACCCCAACCGTCTCGCCAAAGGAACCGTAATTGAAGCGACCCTCGACAAGGGTCGTGGCTACGTGACAACCCTTCTCGTTCAAAACGGATCTCTGCGCGTCGGAGACTTCATGCTCGTCGGTCAATTCAGCGGCAAGGTCCGCGCCATGATGGACGAACGCGGTCATAAGATTGACGTTGCAGGCCCCGCGGTACCTGTGTCAATCCTCGGATTGGATGGAGCCCCCACCGCCGGTGACAACTTCGCCGTATTTGAAGACGAGCGCGAAGCCAAGCAAATCGCTACGCGCCGCCAGCAGCTTGCCCGCGAGCAGAGCGTACGTTCACAAAAGAACCTCACCCTCGAAGAAATCGGACGCCGTCTGGCCGTCGGAGACTTCAAGGAGCTCAACATCGTCCTCAAAGGTGACGTGGACGGCTCAATCGAGGCACTTGCCGACTCACTTCAGCGCCTTAGCACTGAAGAAATTCAGGTCAACATCATCCACAAGGCCGTGGGCGGAATCACCGATTCAGACGTCCTTCTCGCCTCAGCTTCTGGAGCCATCATCGTCGGATTCCAAGTCCGTCCCGCCGCTTCAGCCCGTAAGTTGGCCGAAAAAGAAGATATCGAGATCCGCCTCTACAGCATCATCTACGACGCGATCAACGACATCAAAGACGCCATGTCTGGACTTCTGTCGCCCGACGTCAAAGAAGAAATCACCTGCACCATCGAAGTTCGCGAGACCTTCAAAATCAGCAAGGTGGGCACCATCGCCGGCTGTATGGTCATGGACGGAGTCATCACCCGCAACACCCGCGTCCGCGTCATTCGCGACGGCGTGGTTCAGTACACGGGCGAACTGGGATCCCTCAAGCGCTTCAAGGACGACGTCCGCGAAGTCAAAAAGGGCCTCGACTGTGGATTGAACATCAACAACTACAACGACATCAAGGTCGGCGACATTGTCGAAGGCTTCAAAGAGGTCGAGGTTCAGCGCGAACTTTAGTTAGCTGAGACTAGCAAGGTTAGCTGAGATTGGCTGAGATTAGCTGAGATTGGCTGAGATTAGCTGAGACTAGCTGAGATTAGCTGAGATTTGAGCATATGCTCAAGGGTATTTGCGTCCTTGTGTGCTGAAGCCAATGCTCATGTTTTGGTCAATCAACCAGCCCACCGTGCCAACTGGGCTAACAGGCCAACGGGCCAACGGGCCAACCTTGCTACCCTTGCCAACCTCGCCAACGAGCTAACGAGCCAACCTTGCTACCCTTGCCAACGAGCCAACCTCGCCAACGAGCTAACGAGCCGACCTTGCCAGTCTCAGCTAACCAGCCAGCCCACCACCTTCTTGACCCATCCTTTGTACGGCGGGGTTAGAAGCATAGTGGGGGCAAAGCGTCCGCGCCGGTATACGCTGCGCGCGTTGCTGAATTCGCGGAATCCCCAGATTCCATGGGATTTACCGATTCCGGAATTGTTGACACCCCCAAACGGAAGCTCGGGGTGCATGTAGTGCAGGTAGAAGTCGTTGACGACGGTTCCGCCGGCGCGCGTCTCGTGAATGATGCGGTCAGTCCAGGCCTTGGCGTGGCTGAGAATGTACAGCACTAGGGGCTGGGGGCCGGAATTGACGCGGGTCAGCGCATCGTCGGTTGAAGTGTACGTGAACACGGGCAGAATGGGTCCAAAGATTTCACTGCAGCTGACTTGAAGGTGCTCGGGGGCGTCCCACACGAGGGTAGGCGGAAAGTAAAGTCGGTCGCGGTCCGGCGCATCGGGCTGCCACACTTGGGCGCCTTCGGCGATGGCCTCTTGGAGCCAGTCGTTCAGGCGGTCCCAGTGGCGGGGCTGGATGATGCGGACCCAGTCGGGGTTGCTTGCGGGGGAATCTCCGTAGTGCTGGGCCACGCCCGCCTTAAAACCTTGGATGAAGTCCGCGCGTTGGGCGGCTGGGACGAGTGCGTAGTCGGGAGCAATGCAGACCTGACCCGCGTTGAGCCCTTTGGCCCATGCGATGCGGCGTCCTGCGGCGTCGGCGCCATAGCCTTCGTGAACGAATACGGGCGACTTTCCGCCCAGCTCAAGGGTAACTGAGGCAAGGTACTTGGATGCGGCGGCCATCACTTTGCTTCCGACCCCGGGAGACCCGGTAAAGAAAATGTGGTTCCAGGGCTGCTCGAGAAGGGCGACGGCCACACTCACATCGCCTTGAATCACGCAGACTTCGTCGGCCGGAAACACAGCTTCGACCACCGAAGCAATGAATGCAGCAGATGCGGGTGCCAGTTCACTCGGCTTAAGGCACACCGTGTTGCCCGCGCCGACCGCGTACACCAGCGGAACCAGGCACAAATTCACCGGAAAGTTCCACGGTGACACAATGAGGGCAACCCCTTTGGGCTCGTGGTGGATTTCAGCACGCCCCGGAATCAAGGTCAACGGAAGCGGCAAGCAGTCAGTGCGCGTCCAGCGGCTCAAATTGGCGAGCACGTGGTCGATGGAGTCCTTGACAGGCAGCAGCTCGTTGAGGTCGCTGTCTACCTCGGGACGGTTCAGGTCCGCACGCATCGCGGCGTGGAGCTCGCTGCGGCGGCGAATCAGTTCCGCGCGCAAGGCGTTCAGTCGGTTGCGGCGGTGACTCAATGGGAGTGCACCAATACGGGGGGCAGCGGCCTTGAGGGCCTGAAATTCGGAAGTGAACGATGGCGTCATACTCCGAAGGTAACGCGAAGAGACGTGGCTCAGTTCGCCACGATGCCGTCGCGCAAACGAATGATGCGTTTTGCGCGCTGTGCGATTTCTTCTTCGTGGGTAACGACTACCAGGGTATTGCCGGCTTGATGAATGTCGTCAAACAAGCGCATAATCTCTTCGGATGTCGCAGAGTCGAGGTTACCAGTTGGTTCGTCGGCCAAAATGAGCGAAGGCTTGTTGACTAGAGCACGCGCAATGGCTACGCGCTGGCGCTGTCCACCCGAAAGTTGGTTGGGACGGTGGTCCATTCGGTCACCCAGTCCTACTGAGCGAAGGACGTCGGCGGCGCGGTCAAGGCGCTCCTCTTTGCCGATTCCGGCGTACACGAGTGGCAGGGCGACGTTGTCTAAGGCTGTTTGGCGCGGAATCAGGTTAAACGTTTGAAACACGAATCCGATTTCTTGGTTGCGGACCGCCGCGAGTTCGGCCTCGGCCATTCGGCTGACGTCGCGCCCTGCAAGTACGTAGGTTCCGGCAGTTGGAGTATCAAGACAGCCCAAAATGTTCATCAGGGTGGACTTGCCCGACCCCGATGGTCCCATCAGTGCAACATATGCACCGCGCTCAATGTCGAGGTCAATGCCTTTGAGTACGTGCACCGTTTGGGCACCGAGTTGAAAGTCGCGGGTAATGCCGCGCAAGTGGAGTACAGAATCAGTCATCGCTACCCATCAAGGCAAGGTTGATGCCAAGGTAAACCATGCGGCCGAAAATTGGGCCCCAGACGCGGGTCGCGTCAAAATTTGCCATAAATGCGTAT
>CAIJMB010000027.1 GCA_903821715.1 uncultured Flavobacteriales bacterium | reverse complement strand
CATCACGATCACGATGACCGGATTGGATCAAGACATGATGCAAAAGAACCTTACGTGCCGCACGCTGCGTGATGCACAGCTCAACATGATGGTATTCAGTGGGGTGCTGGTTTTTGTCAATCTTCTGTTTTTGGCCCTCGGAGTGGTGCTTTACCGCTACGCATCTTCGGTCGGAATCGAGACCACAGGCGACGGTCTCTTTGCCGCCGTGGCCATGTCACCTGGCATGCCCCAAGCGGTGGCGGTGCTTTTTGTGCTCGGCTTGGTGGCGGCCGCCTATTCAAGTGCGGACTCAGCACTCACCGCATTGACCACGTCCTTTTCAGTAGACATTCTCGGAGTCGAACATATGAATTCAGACCGCGCTGAACGGGTGCGCCGGCGTGTGCATGTTGGAATGACCGTCGCAGTAGGATTACTCATGATTGGCGTGAAACCATTTGCAGATCAAAGTATTATCACTACAATTTTTACGGCCGCAGGCTATACCTACGGTCCTCTATTGGGGCTGTTTGCGCTCGGCCAACTTACGTCAGTGAAGCCTTCAGCGCGCTGGATTCCATGGGCTGCTTTGGCTAGCCCACTGCTCACCTACGCCGCGAACTGGGCTGCTCCCAAGTTTATTGGCTACACCTTCGGATTTGAGTTGATTTTGCTCAATGGATTAATCATGGCGCTGCTTTTGGCCATTGGATCAAAAAAAAAGCCACTAGCTTTTGGCTAATGGCTCCTGGTCTTGGTTGAGGACTTCTAGAATTTCACTACCGAAGTCCGTTCGGTCCGAATGCCGCGTTGAAGCTCCACGATGTACGTTCCCGCAGCGAGGCTGCGAAGGTCGAGGCGGTTGCCGGTTGGCCATGGGCCATCAGCAAGTGTGCGTCCCGCGAGGTCGGTGATTCGGTAGGCGTCTGGCATCAGTTCACCCTGTACCTTGAGGAAGCCTTCAGTGGGGTTGGGTGATAGGGTCCAGCGCATGCCCATCTCATCCATGCCAACCGAACTGATGGTGACGGTGTCGGTGAGTACCACGATGCCGCAGGCTCCGCTCACAGTGAGTGAGACGGGGTAGGTGCCCGCGGCGCTGTAGGTGTGGCGACCAATGATAGAGGTGGCGGTGGTCCCGTCTCCAAAGTTCCAGAGGTAACTCAGTCCAACGCCCTGAACGGCCGTCGCTTGTCCCCAAAAGGTGAAGGCCGTGTCGGTTCGGTAGGTCCAGTTGGCCGCAGTTTGCGGAAAGCTGGTGAGGTTGAGCGTGTCGGAGTCGGTTCCGCCAGGACCATTCAACTGCAGTACAACCGTTTTTGGACCGGTTGAGAAAAAGTACACGGCATGGTTACCTGGCCCAGTTGCAACACTCGGCACTGCACCTGGTCCAAACGTCCATTGTGCGATTGAAGTTCCAGGATTTACTGCTGCGAAGTACACCGTGTCGAGGACACATACATCGCTCGTAGCACTTGATGAAATACTTGCAGTGGGAAGGCTGGCACCAAGGTCGTATACATTCACATTGTCCACATAGAGGTTGTTTCCGTATCCGTTAAGGCCAACAAATCGGAATTTGACACTAGGACCTGAGATTCCGGCTGGAAGTGCAATGGTGTCGCGACGCCAGTGGCTTGCAAGTGAGGGAATGAAGTTCGTCGTCTGTGACGGTTTAGTCGCGAGAACGGTGCCCAACTTGAGGTACCCAGTAGGCTGCCACGAGGTGCCGCAGTTGGTGCTGTACTCGACGCGGAGCCCGTCGACGTAGTTGACTGGGTCGTAGGGTGCGTAGGCCACGTCAAATACGAGGTAGGGCAAGGTGGTTCCACTCAAATCGATGCTCGGGGTGATGAGTCCATCTTCTTGTGGCGTGTTGTTGTAGTTGAAAAAATTCATCGACATCGAGTTGGTCGTAGTGCCCGTAAAGCCGATGCTGTTGGCTACTGCCCAAGTGAGGCCATTGTCAGGGTTGTCCACCGACCATCCGAGGGGTAGGCCAGGAGCGAAGGGCTCGGCGAAGGGTAGCGGAGCTCCGGCGGTCAGAGTGATTCCGCCTACCGAGGTCGCGGTGTCGGCTCCGAAGCTATTGCTTGCGATCAGCTGCACGGTGTAGGGAGCAAGAGAGCTAAGACTAATCCATGGGTTTTGGCTGGTCGAATCGGTTCCGTTGGTAAAGGTCACTCCGCTGCGCGGTGTGATGATCCATCGCCAGGCGGACGGGCTGTTGCTCGACTGGTCAAAGAGCTGTACCACTTGGCCGAGGCACGGCGCGGTGGTCGGAAGCTGCATAGCGGCTGCTGGCGAGGTGGTTACTTCACTGACGCTAATTCCATCGATCGCCATATCACTCGAAGCGGCGTTGCCGGTGATTCCGCGGAAGCGCAGCACCACATTGCCTCCGATGTAGGGAACGAGTGAGGCATTGATTGTTAGCCAATTGCTGCCTTGGTTGCCCACAATGGGAGCGATCGCATCAAGAGTCCATCGACCGCCCGAAAGCACGTCGACATGGAGTTCGCCCTGGCCGGTTCCGAGCATGTGGGCCGAGAACGTGAGTTGGGGCAAGCTGGCGTTGGTCAAGTTGATGCACGGGCTGTACAGCAGGGCTTGAGAATTGGTGCAGCTCGAGGACTCCAGGTAGAGGTAACGATCTGAAGCACCACCGCCATTGGCTCCACCGGTGGGGCCTGTACCTGCAGTTGGCGTGGTATTGGCGTTGGTGCGCCAGTCGTGAATGTCTTCGCTTCCGTTGGTTGCATTTACCCAACCGGCACTCAGAGAGCACGCGGTGGAACCACAGTTGGCCGTGGTCGGACAGTTTGCAAACGTGTCAAAGTTTTGAGTGAAGGGCAGGCTCGCTGGGGTCCCGCTGGCTACCACATTAAACGTTTGTACGAGCGTGTCGTTGTAGGGGTTTTGGTCACCAGTAAGCTCGGTCCACACGCGCAGTGCGTATGAGCCGACAACTGATGCATTTACGGTTCCTGTTAACGTGGCAACCGAGCTTTGGCCGGGGTTGAGGTTGACGCTGATTGTGTCGCGCTGGATGCTACCGCTGCCGAGCTGGAAGGCGATGGGCACGCTGGTCAACGGGGTCGTCGCGGGGTTGAGGACGCGGACTTCAACGGGTAGTCCGCCCGTGGGTTGGCAGTCGGGCATGCGTCCCACGGGGTTGAGGACCGCGGTCAGTGCGGCGTCGTTGGTGACCAAGCATCCCTGGATGCCTGCGGGCTTCTGGACGGCCACGGCGCGCTTTCCGGCGCGTCCCGCCGGAGTCAGCGCTGCCACACTCACCCATTCGGAAGTGTTCGGGTTGCTTCCAGTGAAGACGAAGGCGGTGCTGGTCGTGGTTCCGACTGAGTCCATGTACTGAGGGCCCAACTTGTAGACCACATAGCCCGCAGCGCCCGGAACGGGTGACCACGTCACACGGAACGAGTCGGGGCACGTCCATTGGTGGTTGAGGTTGGTGGGTACACCCACGCGGCTCATTATGTAGTTGGTGGTGTCGCCTTGGGTGCCGCGCGTGAGGCGTAGCCACATCTGATCGTTGACGCCTGGTGGAACCTGCCAGTTGGCCTGGGTCGCCGTTGCGCCGGGGTTGGCAATGCTCACCCACGTGCTGCCGTTGTCTTGCGAGTAGCTCAGTTGGTAGGGGCTACCGTTGGGCTCGGCGTCCCAGCGCACCGGGGTTATTTGGCCCGGAACCAGGACCTCGCCACCAATGGGGTAGGTCAGTTCGACGTCGGCGGCCACCGTGGTCCATGTGATCCAGTATTCCTGCGAACTGCCTTGTGCGATGCTTCCCGATACGATGAGGTCGTAGTCACCCGCGGTGGGGTTCAGGACTTCAAACTGCTCTGCGGTGTTCAAGCTATCCACCGCTTGAACGGCCGGGCTGTTGAGTGTCGTAGCCGTTGGGGTGGGGTTGAGCACCCAAGGTAGCCACGACGAAGTACCTTGCTTGAGTTGGCCATCGAGGTCGTTCACCAGGGCGCGGCCGGCATTCAATGTGGCGGCGGGGTCGGTCCAGTGCAGCATCACGCGCAGCACCTGCTGCCCTGAGGGAATGCTGATGCGGATGGTGTCCGTTCCGCCCTGGGCCAGGGTGTCGCGCACGAAGTAGTTTTGTTCGATGGCACGTGCGGCGCGCAGCGCGTTCATTCTGCCGTAGCCGTAAATGAAGTCGGGGCCGTTTTGCCCGAGGTCGTCAGCGGTGTTCATGAGGATGGCCTTCATGAGTCCGCCGTGCGGATCCTGGCCGCTGTGGGTTTGGCGGTATGCGTCGTAGAGTTGGGCGAGTACGCCGGCGGTTCCAGGGCAGGCCATGGAAGTGCCCGTTTTAAACCCATAGGCATTGGGCGAAACGCAGGAGTATACGTTGGTCCCGAGTGCCGACACGTCCGGCTTGATGCGGCCGTCGTGAGCGGGGCCGCGGCTGCTCGATCCGGCAATGGCATCGTTGGCCTGTACGTTGGCCACTGCAATGACGTTTTTGGCCTGCTTGTGGCCGCCTGTAATGTTGCCCCAACCTGAACCTGCGCCGTAGTTGCAGTTGGCGGTTCCGTTGTTGCCGGCAGAAAAGACGTGCATGAGGTGGTAGTTCTGCACGATGTCTTGGTCCATTTGCTGTGTGAACGAAGTATAGCCCGTATTGCAGCCGTTGGAATAGCTACTGGCTGTGACGCGCACCCCGTAGGTCGTGTAGTGCGCGTCGACGCCGTTGAGGTTGCCGGGGTAGTCGTAGTACACGAGTGAAGCGCCCGGAGCTTGGCCCTCCCCGTCGGGGTCGATGTTGCCAGCGCCCATGATTGTTCCGGCAACGTGGTCGCCGTGATCGCCTTGGCTGGGGCCGCTGAGGTTGGCTGTGATTCGTCCTTTGAAGTCGACGTGGGGCTCGATGTCGCCGTCGTCGCCGTGGCCGACCACCACGCCGGTGCCGCGGTAGTTGCGTCCT
>CAIJMB010000026.1 GCA_903821715.1 uncultured Flavobacteriales bacterium | reverse complement strand
TTTTCTTTGACTTCAGTCCGCCAGACTATGTACGTCGGACCCGTTTTGAGTTCGTGTTAATGTGCTACATGCTTGCGAACATACTTGCGGTTAACATATTTCATATTGAACTAACCCAAAGCCTCGGAGAATGGCTAGGTATGAAAAGTTTTGCTGACCTATTCATGCTAGTCGTTCAGGGGTACTTCTTGATTTTTGTGGCCCTCGAGCTCGGGAAAGCTAGCCGATTGCTTCCACACCTCAAGCTAAGTCCACCGGCACTCCTTGTCCTGAGCTTCGGATTCATCACGGCATTAGGGGCTACCCTCCTGATGATGCCTGAAATGTCGACCACCTCTGGAGGCTTATCCGCCATGGATGCATTCTTCACCAGTGTGTCGGCGGTTTGTGTTACTGGACTCAGTACCATCGACATTGCGACTGTGCTCACTTTTAAGGGGCAAACTGTACTAATGATTCTCATTCAGTTGGGCGGGTTAAACTTTATCACGTTCGCGTCCATTTTTGCCTTGCTGGCCAATCCTGGGGTTGGCACTCGCTACAAGAGTATGCTGCAGTCCAACTATTCTGTAGACTCGCTCGAATCTAGTGTGCTCCTTACGGGGCAAATTATCCGATTCAGTCTTCTTTTTGAGCTCATATCTGCGATACTTCTCTTTTTCTCATGGGGCCCACGTCACTTCGCAAGTTTTGGGGATCAGGTTTTTCACTCATTGTTTCATTCGGTAAGTGCATTCAACAACGCGGGATTTGCCCTTTATACCGGTGGACTTGCGGATGCTGCACTTGGCACGAATATTCCACTTGGTTTAGTGATTGCATTCACTATCATCTTTGGCGGACTTGGATTCAGTCCGATTTCTGAAGTGTTCAGTGCGCAGTCACGTTCCTACCGCCGTTCTCGGCCGTGGATTCATTATTCAGTGAATACGAAAATCGCCGTGTACGCGGTTTTGATCTTAGTACCCTTCGGGACCTTTGCCTTTTTCTTCCTTGAGCAGTTTAGTGTGCTGCGCGGCATGAGTGTTGGCGTTCAGTGGTACCATTCATTTTTCTCTTCAGTCACCACCCGAACTGCAGGTTTCAATACCATCGATTTTGGCGCTGTCGCACTACCTACGCTTTTGGTTGTGATGATGCTCATGTTTATTGGTGGATCTTCTGGCTCAACTGCCGGCGGGGTCAAGACGAGCACCTTTGTTTTGGTCTTTATGAATGCGATGGCCACAATACGCGGAAAAAAACGGGTTGAGTTGTTTCGGCAGACTATATCTGTAGAACTCCTGAACCTCGCATTGAGCGCGTTTCTTTTCTCGACTTCTGTGATTGCATTGGGAATCTTTGGACTGGCAATTACCGATGGACACTTTGGCCTAGCCCGCATCGCCTTTGAAGAAGTCTCCGCATTCTGTACTGTTGGTCTATCCACCGGAATAACATCACAGTTCAGCGATGCTGGCAAAATCATACTGATGATCTCGATGCTCATCGGTCGAGTAGGAACCATTACCCTGGCATTTGCGTTGACTAGTAAGCGCAAGGATTCCCAAGATTACCGATACCCCAACGCCAGCGTTCAAGTAGGATAATGAGTCAAGTCAAACCGTACAGCCCCGAAGGCTCCAAAAAGGAGCAAGTCGCCGAAATGTTTAACGCGATTTCGCCCAAGTACGATGCCCTGAACCGCATTCTCTCGGTCGGAATCGACCAAATCTGGCGCCGCAAAACCGTGCGCGAAATCCGCACAACCGGTGCAACCCAAATCCTTGACGTCGCCACCGGAACCGCCGACCTAGCCCTCGCCCTCGCGGACGGAATCCCCGGTTCCCACGTCGTAGGTGTCGACATCTCTGCCGGAATGCTCGACGTGGGCCGTCAAAAAGTCCGCGCCCGCCGCAAAGACGACCGCGTGCGACTCGACCTCGGTGACGGCGAACAGCTCCCCTACGAAGACGCCAGCTTTGGTGCCATCACGGTGGCCTTCGGCGTCCGCAACTTTGAAAACCTCGAACAGGGCCTTCGCGACATGCACCGCGTGCTGCATCCCGGCGGAACCCTCGCCGTCCTCGAATTCTCGCAGCCCACCTCGTGGCCGTTCCGCCCACTTTACCTGTTCTACTTCAAGAACATCCTTCCGCGCATCGGCCGACTCATCTCTAAAGACGCTTCGGCCTATACCTATCTGCCCGACAGCGTTGAAGCGTTTCCCTACGGCGAAGCCTTCGCCCTCAAACTTCGCGAGGCCGGATTCACCTCGGTGCGCATTCGTCCACTGACGCTCGGAATTGCCAGCTTGTACGTCGCCATAAAATAATCCGCGCCCTGCGCCGTTCTAGCACCATGCGCCCTTGGCTTTTTGCTCTTAGCTTCACCACTTCGGTGCTTGCCGTTGGGCAGACGCCCAACCTTCCGCGCTTTGACCAAAAGCCGCTGCACTTCGGATTCTTTCTCGGAATCAGTCAGCTCGACTTCGCGGTACAGCACGCCCCCACCTGGCCCGAGGGCATCTACCACGTCGTGCCCC
>CAIJMB010000025.1 GCA_903821715.1 uncultured Flavobacteriales bacterium | reverse complement strand
GCCCTGAAGGAAACGAGTACTACGTACTTCGCGACGGTTCCGTAGCTAAAGAATAACAACCTCAACCACTTGATTGACATGCATTATCCCATTGAAGCCCAGCGCAGCGAAGAACTCGAACTCATTCGCGCCGCCGCCTCAGAATTTGCCCAACAGCACATTTTGCCCCACGTGATGGAGTGGGACGAGGCCCAAACCTTCCCCAAGCAGCTCTTTCACGAAATGGGTAAGCTTGGTTTTTTAGGCGTCTTGGTTAGCCCTGAGTACGGCGGAGCCGGCATGGGGTATGCCGAATACATCACCATTGTCGACGAAATTGCCCAAGTGTGTGGCAGTATTGGCCTCAGTGTGGCCGCTCACAACTCACTGTGCACGCAGCACATCAACCAATTCGGAACCGAGGAGCAGAAGCGCCGTTGGCTTCCGAAACTCGCCATTGGCGAATGGATTGGCGCCTGGGGGCTCACCGAAACCGGTACCGGAAGCGACGCCGGCGGAATGAACACTACTGCCGTGCGCGACGGCGACGGATGGCGTTTGAATGGCAGCAAAAACTTTATCACTCACGCCATCAGCGGTGACGTGGCCGTAGTCATTGCCCGCACGGGAGAAAAGGGCGATAGCCACGGAATGACGGCGTTTGTAGTCGAAAAGGGCACGCCAGGATTTCAGGGCGGACGCAAAGAGAACAAGCTCGGAATGCGCGCCAGCGAGACCGCAGGGCTCTTTTTTGACAACTGCTTTGTTTCGAACGATAATGTGCTTGGCCAGGTAGGTGAGGGCTTCATTCAATCGATGAAAATCCTCGATGGAGGCCGCATCTCGATTGCTGCCTTGAGTGTCGGAATCGCCAAAGGTGCCCATGCAGCTGCAGTTCGGTACAGCCGTGAACGCGAGCAGTTTGGTCAACCCATCGGAGATTTTCAGGGTATCGCATTTAAGTTGTCTGAGATGGCCACTAAAATCTATGCTTCAGAGCTGATGACTCGGCACGCCGGATCACTTAAGGATCAGGGCTTGAAGGTCACCAAAGAATCCGCGATGGCCAAGCTATTTGCGAGCGAAACGGCCGTTGAGGTTTCCACGGACGGAGTCCAAGTTCACGGAGGCTATGGCTACACCAAAGACTACCCCGCCGAGAAGTACTACCGCGATGCCAAACTCTGTACGATTGGCGAGGGCACTTCAGAGATTCAGAAGCTTGTGATTGCGCGCGATTTCAAGCGTTCGTAGTTCACAAACTCAATGGGGTGGCCCGTTAACGCGGCGCCCTTATTCGGCACCCTTAACGCTTGGAACGTATAGGGTAATTGTGGTTTCTTTGTAAACTATGATGCGGATTCTACGTTTCCTTACCGCGGCAGCCCTTTTGGTGCTGACTGCACCACAGGCACAGGCTTCCCACGCGTACGGTGGTGAAATTACTTGGAAGTGCTTTACTACTGGTCCCAACGCTGGTAAGTTTAAGTTTTACATGATTCTCTACCGGGACTGCGGTAGCGGCAACGCGACCCTTCCGGGTGGTACCGTGATCTTGAATTCAAACTCTCCGGCAGGGAACATTACTTTATCTCAAGTTGGGTCGAATACGGATGTATCACCGACGTGCTACCTCACGCCTTCGCCCATTCGATGCAACGTTTCGGCATCAGGTCAAGGAGCTCTTGAGGAGGCACGGTTTGAGTCCGCGTATTTGAATTTGACCGGAACTCCTCCAGCAGGTGGCTGGACCTTTAGCTACGAACTCTGCTGCCGTCCAAATACACTAACCAACTTGACCAACCCCGGATCTGCATCGTTGTATTTACGCGCGGTGATGTATCCGTACAGCATTAACGGTACGCCTCAGAACACGAATCCTTGCTACGATTCTTCTCCTCGCTTTCTTGAGCCACCCAAATCAGTGATTTGCACGGGTTACGAGTATACCTACGCCCAGTTTGCATTTGACGACGATTTGGATTCAATCTATTATGATTGGGCCCCGTCCTTGAATACCAATGGAGCAGCAATCTCCTACACAACGGGCTATACGGCTACAAGTCCACTCCCAAATGGCGGTGTACCTCCGCAATTGAATAACGTCACCGGAAACATTACGCTGACTCCTTCTGCAGGTGGTTCGTTCGCAACATCCATTAAAGTTTCAGCATTCCGCTGTGGCCAAAAGATTGCCGAAGTCTTTCGAGACATTCCGATGGCCATTCGCAGCGACTGTCCGAACCTTCCTACAGGTCAACCCAATACCCCTCCAACGCTGTCGGTAACCAATATCCCGGGTTTTCCTCCGGTAACACCCGTGATTATCAGCAACGATACCGCATACTACGAGGCGACGGTGTTTGCTGGTCAGCAGGTGCGCTTCAATCTAGTGTCTCAGGATCCCCAGCTGTTACCGAATTTCTTGCCGCAAACTATTTCCTTTCAGCCGAGCGGAGGTCAATTTGGGGTGCCTTTGGCCAACACCATCTCGGGTTGTTTGAATCCGCCGTGTGCAACGGTGGTTCCTGTGGCTCCGCAGGCGACGTTAACCAATCCGCTCAATAACGAAGTGCTGTTTAATTGGCAAACTTCGTGCAACCACATTGCGTACCAGGGTACTCAGTGCGGTACGCCAACAAATCAGTACACGTTTGCGATGCGCATGCAGGACAATTTCTGTCCAATTCCTGCTGTGTCCGTTAAGTCCGTGATCATCAATGTGGTGTCGACGATTCCGGTTCCGCCTGATATGTCGAATGCGTGCGTGTCACTCAATGCTTCGGGTGGAATTGACCTTTCGTGGGGTTACCCCGTAGACACAGGCATGAACTTCGATGCTTATGTGATTTACCACTCGACTAATCCGACTGCGCCTTTTGCTGTTTTGGATACTGTGTTTAACTACAGTCAATTGTTGTATACCCATGCCGCACCCGGTGCGGGCGCCCACTACTACTACATCCGAACTAAGGGTGGATGCGACTACATTTCTGTACCCACGGACACCTTACAAACCATTCAGCTGGCTATGGCATCATTGCCGCCGACGAATTCGTACGTAGCTGATCTTTCATGGAATTACAGTTCTTCGAGCTACACTTTGGGATACGAGGTATGGCGTCGCCAGCTGCCTGGTGGATCTTGGGGTATGATCGCAACGACCAACTCGCTGAACTACCGAGACACGGTAAATGTCTGTGGTCAGAACCTTGAGTACCAGATTCGCACCGTTTCAGGATGTTCTAGTTCTAAAGAGTCGGACTTCTTCTCGGACCAAGTCAATACAGATGCGATAGTTATCGATAGTGTGACTACACTAAACGCCGAAGTGTTTATGTCTTGGACCCCCGGGTCGAGTAACGACATTGTAGACTACTATGTACTGCGTAGAGATGCAGCAGGTAGCTGGGGGCCAATTGACACCGTGAAGCCAGGTACGGTCATGCCGTACAAGGTTAAGGGAGCCGTAGAAACAGTTAAGGACTTTTACAAAGTGGTTTCGGCAGACTCGTGCGGAAACATCAGTTCAGACCTCCTTGTGCGTGCCGCGAACAATATTGTGCTCACCGAAAACATGGACCCGTGCGAAGGAGTGATGCGACTGCGTTGGAGTACCTACAGAGGTTGGGGTGCTGTCAAGAACTACCAAATCTGGATGGAGGAGACTCCGACTGGGGGAGCGACGACCTTGAGTATGATTGGTTTGGTTGGCCCGAATGATTCTACGTTCAACCAGCGCAACCTCAATGGAGGAACAACCTACTGCTACTACATCAAAGCGGTGGATACTTCGGAGACGCTGTTCAGTACTTCGAACAAAATCTGCATCAATAGTCTTGCCGTGCAGCGCTCGAGGTTACTATACTTGGCAAAAACCAGTGTTCGTGAAGACCGCGCTGTAGAACTCGTGTGCTTCATTGATAAAGAGGCTGACATTGTGGACTTCGACGTACAGCGCGCCGATGAATTGGGTGGACCATTTAGGTCGTTGGGACGCCTTCCCAAGCCGATTACAGGTCCATGGGAGTTCCGATACAAGGACTTTACCGCGAACCCTGAAGACCACCGCTACGTGTACCGTATCGTGGCGACGGACAGTTGCGGAAACATTGACACCGCGTCGAACATAGGGCGTACCATGGTGCTCGAAGTGGAAGAGAACGACAACCTCACCAACTTCTTGCGTTGGAATCCCTACCAAGAATACATGGGTGGTGTAGACCGCTACGAAATTTACCGTGCGGTAATGCCGAACGGAGGATACCAGCTCATGGGGTCAACTGTTGATACGTTCTTCTTGGATAACACGCGGCCGTTAGGTGACTTCTCGGGTCTCGTACAGTACCGCATTGTTGCGGTCGAAGGTCCAAACCCGCTCGTGTTCCGAGATGCGGACGGAAGCATTTTCCGCTCGACATCGTCGGTTGCCCTGGCAGAGTTTGCACCTCGAGTGTTTATTCCGAACAGCTTCAATCCGAAGTCAGATGTGGCCGCAAACCGCGTGTGGAAACCTGCACAGGTGTACGTGAGCCCCGGCAGCTACAGCCTTGAGATTTTTGACCGCTGGGGCCAACTCGTTTTTGAGACCAAGAATGAAAACAAGGCTTGGGACGGAAAGATGAATGGATCTTTTGCACCTACCGGCGTGTACACCTACCAGCTTCGCTACCGCAGTATGGAAGGTGAGCTCGTCGAGCGCCGTGGAACCTTGAATTTGCTGTACTAAACGATTAGGTTCATAACTTATTGCAGAATCCGCCCCGGCAACGGGGCGGATTTCGTATTTTTGCATGCAACTTAATCTCAAGTTGCTATGGCTGATTTCGGCTCTAAATTTCTCGGTGAGTACCTCACCTACGACGACGTCCTACTCGTTCCCGCTTTTTCTGAAGTGCTTCCGCGCGATGTGCGCTTGACGTCACGGTTCAGCCGCAACATTGAACTCAAGGTTCCGATTGCCTCATCTGCAATGGATACGGTGACCGAGGCGGGTATGGCGATTGCCATGGCCCAAGAGGGCGGAATCGGCGTCCTACATAAGAACTTGACCGCAGAGCGCCAAGCAATGGAGGTGCGCAAAGTGAAGCGAGCAGAGTCCGGTATGATCTTGGACCCCGTTACCTTGACCAAAGATGCCAGCATTGGCGAGGCCAAAAAATTGATGGCGGAGTACCGAATTGGCGGAATTCCCGTGGTGGATTCCGCAAAGAAATTGATTGGAATTATCACCAACCGCGACCTGCGCTTTGAACATGACGACACGCGCAATGTGGGAGAGGTGATGACGGCAGAAGGTTTGGTGACCGCCGCTGAGAACACGACGATGGAGCAGGCCGAAGTCATTTTGCAGCGCAACAAGATTGAAAAGCTTCCGGTGGTTAAGGCCGACGGCACATTGCTCGGCTTGATTACATACCGCGACATCAGCAAGAAGCGCACGAAGCCTTTTAGCAACATCGACGAGTTTGGACGCCTTAGGGTGGCGGCAGCCGTGGGTGTTACGGGAGATGTCCTCGAGCGCGTAGCCGAGTTGGTGGCTGCCAATGTGGACGCAATTGTAGTCGACACCGCGCACGGCCATACGCGCGGCGTGGTTGAAGTCCTTCAAAAGATCAAAAAGGCCTTCCCGAAGCTTGACGTGGTGGTAGGCAACATCGCAACGGCTGAGGCGGCAAAGTACCTTGTCGATGCGGGCGCTGATGCCGTGAAAGTCGGAATCGGTCCGGGTTCCATCTGCACCACGAGGGTGGTGGCGGGCGTGGGGGTTCCGCAGCTGAGCGCTGTCATGGCGGTCGCTCAGGCGATTAAAGGTTCAGGTGTTCCAGTGATTGCCGATGGCGGAATTCGCTACACTGGAGACATTGTCAAAGCCATTGCCGCGGGTGCCGACAGTGTAATGCTGGGTTCCATGTTTGCGGGTACCGAAGAGGCGCCGGGCGACACGATCATTTTGGATGGCCGTCGCTACAAGAGCTACCGCGGCATGGGTTCCCTCGAGGCCATGCAGGCAGGTTCGAAGGATCGCTACTTTCAAGACGTCGAGAACGACGTGAAAAAGTTGGTACCTGAAGGCATTGTGGGCCGGGTTCCGTACAAAGGCAACGTCGGCGAGGTGATGTACCAGTTTGTGGGCGGATTGCGCGCGGGCATGGGCTACTGCGGAGCCGCGACCATCAAAAACCTTCAGGAGGACGCAAAGTTTGTGCGCATTACTGCGGCAGGAGTCGCCGAAAGCCACCCGCACGACGTGACGATTACCGGAGAATCGCCCAATTACAGCCGCTAGATCTAGGGAACCGAAATCTTTTGGCGCCGCTCAAATTCTTGGTAGCAGTCGATGAGGCTGACCAAGAGTTCGTAGTCGGTGGCCGAATGGATTGCGCTTTGGTTGTAGCGGCAAAACAGCAGAACTTCTTCAATGCGAGATTCGGTCAGGCCGGTCAGTTCAAAGAGGGCCACGCGGTTGCGGCTTTGGGCGAGCTGAACGCGGTACTGGTCTGAGTTGACGAGCGCGGCGAGTTCGCGAAGCTGGCGCGGACGGTTGCCGAACTGGTCGTATAAAAAATCAACGGGGTTGGCGAGGGTAGGCGGCTTGGCTTGCGGAACCTGGATGGCGCTTCCGCTCGGCCGCGCAGGCTCTTTGAGGACGACATCTTTAGGCAGGTTGCTCGTGAGTTTGTAGGCAGTGACGGGGACTTCCTCGAGCAAAAAGTTGCGCGGGGGCATGGTGACCCGAACGGAATCCGCATTGCGCGCCACGACATAGCGGTAGCCGAATCCGGGCCGACTAAACACGAGAGTGTCGTTCGCTCGAGCATTCAGTCGAAAGCGCCCTTGACCATCCGTTGCGAGGCGCTCTTCACTGCGGGCGTTGACGATCATGACGTCGGGAATCCGCTCCATGGACTGTTCTTCCGTAACAAAACCCTGAAAAACGACGCGTTCTTGGCTGAATGCCAAGGTGCTGGAGAGGGTGAGGGCAAGAAAGAAAATAAAATTCCGCACGACGCCCAAACCTACAACATTCATGCCTCGCTACGCCGGCGATAATCGCGATATTTGTAGTTCTATTCGCAGAAACCATGGCAGACGACAAGAAGGTTATTTTTTCAATGTCGGGAGTGAGCAAAATCCTCCCCAACAACAACAAGGCAATCCTCAAGGATATTTACCTCGGATTTTTTTACGGAGCCAAAATTGGCATTATCGGTCTCAACGGATCGGGTAAGTCTACACTGCTCAAAATCATTGCCGGAATCGAGAAGAGCTTTCAGGGCGACGTGGTGTATTCACCAGGCTACAGCATAGGCTTCCTTGAGCAAGAACCGCAACTGGACGAAAGCAAAACCGTGATTGACATCGTCAAAGAAGGTATGGCCGAGACCGTAGCCGTCCTCGAGGAGTACAATTCGATCAACGACCAGTTTGGATTGCCTGAGGTGTACGAGAATCCCGATGTGATGGACAAGCTTATGGCCCGCCAGGCTGAGCTTCAGGACAAGATTGATGCGACGAACGCGTGGGAACTGGACCAAGTTTTGGCCCGAGCCATGGACGCCCTTCAGGTTCCGGATGGCGATACGCCGATTTCGGTCCTTTCGGGTGGTGAGCGCCGTCGGGTAGCCCTGTGCCGTCTGCTGCTTCAGAATCCAGATATCCTCTTGCTGGACGAGCCGACCAACCACCTTGACGCCGAGTCGATTTTGTGGTTGGAGCACCACCTGCAGCAGTACCCCGGAACCGTCATCGCGGTGACGCACGACCGCTACTTCCTTGATAATGTGGCTGGTTGGATTCTGGAGCTGGACCGAGGAGATGGAATTCCGTGGAAGGGCAACTACTCGAGCTGGTTGGACCAAAAGACCAAGCGCCTTGAGCAAGAAGAGAAGCAGGCGAGCAAGCGCCGCAAAACCCTCGAGCGCGAGCTGGAGTGGGTACGCATGAACCCTAAAGGTCGCCAGGCGAAGAGCAAGGCGCGTTTGAGCAGCTACGACAAGATGCTCAGCGAAGAGCAGAAAGAGAAGGAGCAGCGCCTTGAAATCTACATTCCGAACGGTCCGCGCCTCGGAACGCACGTGATTGACGCCCTTCACGTCAAGAAGGCATTTGGGGACAAGCTTTTGTACGAGGATCTAAACTTCACACTGCCACCTGCGGGCATTGTCGGAATTATTGGCCCGAACGGTGCTGGTAAGACGACCATTTTCAAAATGATTATGGATCAACTCACGCCAGATAACGGGGAGTTTAAGGTGGGAGAGTCAGTGAAAATCAGCTACGTCGACCAGTCGCACGCGAAACTCCATGCCGAAAAGTCCATTTTTGAGATCGTGGCCGATGGCCAAGAGCAGTTTGAGCTGGGAGGGCAGATCGTGAATTCGCGTTCGTACCTGTCGCGCTTCAACTTCAGCGGAGCCGACCAGTCCAAGAAGATTGGCGTGCTGTCGGGTGGTGAGCGCAACCGCCTACACTTGGCATTGGCCTTGAAAGAAGGCGGAAACGTACTTCTTTTGGACGAGCCGACCAACGACCTTGACATCAACACTTTGCGCGCCCTCGAGGAAGGTCTTGAGAGTTTTGCGGGTTGTGCGGTCATTATTTCGCACGACCGTTGGTTCTTGGACCGGGTCTGCACGCACATCCTGGCGTTTGAAGGAGATTCTGAGGTATACTGCTTTGAGGGATCGTTCAGCGACTATGAAGAGAACAAGAAGAAGCGTCTTGGAGGCGGCGTGGAGCCGCGCAAGTTCAAGTACAAAAAACTAGTGAAGTGAGTCAAGCTCGCCCCGCCAAAGGGACCCGCGACTTCGCTGCCGCCGACGTACTGCGCCGTCGCTACGTGGTGGGCGTACTTCAGCGTGTGTTCGAGCGCTACGGGTTTGCACCCTTAGAAACCCCATCGTTCGAGAACCTTGATACGTTGATGGGGAAGTACGGCGAAGAGGGCGACCGCTTGATTTTTAAGATTTTGCGATCTGGCGACTATATGAAGTCAGTGGTGAATCCGACACAGCCGAAGGCTTCGGAATTGACTGACAAGGCGCTTCGCTACGACCTGACGGTACCTTTTGCGCGCTACGTGGCTCAAAATGCTGGACAGCTTGCAATGCCATTTCGCCGCTACCAAATCCAGCCGGTGTGGCGGGCCGACAATCCCCAAAAGGGTCGCTTTCGCGAGTTCTACCAGTGTGATGCAGATGTCGTAGGTACTTCGAGCCTTTGGCAAGAGGTTGAGCTAGTGGCCATGTACCACCATGCATTTGCCGAGCTTGGTCTCGATGTAGTGGTTCGTATCAACCACCGCGGTCTATTGGCCGGAATCGCTGAAGTTGCGGGGTTGGGCGATCGCCTGATTGACTTCACAGTGGCCTTGGACAAGCTCGACAAGATTGGTCCGGACGGAGTCCGTGCCGAATGGCGCGAACGTGGGTTCAGTGAAGCGCAGTGTGCCGCATTAGAGCCCGCACTGCAGCCCATGGGTGATCTCAATGCTACGTTGGACCGAATGGCTGCGTGGCTTTCGGAATCAGCGGCAGGGGCTGCTGCGGTCGAAGAGCTTCGTTGGCTTGTGGCGCGGGCAAGTGCCACGGGTCGCTTGGAGCTTGACGTCACCTTAGCCCGCGGGCTGAACTACTACACGGGCTGCATTTTTGAAGTGCAGGCACTTGGAGTTGCCATGGGTAGCGTCGGCGGTGGCGGGCGCTACGACAACCTTACCGGTATTTTTGGCGTTCCTGGCCTCAGCGGGGTCGGAATTAGTTTTGGTCTCGACCGCATCGTGCTCTGCCTCGAGGAACTCGGCCTGTTGCCTGAGTTGGCTTCTGGACCTCAAGCCATGGTCTTTCAGTTCAGCGAATTGGAGTCTGATTTTGCCTTTCAGGTGGCGGAATCGCTTCGCGCGGCGGGAGTCCGTACGGTACTTTATCCCGAGCCGGCCAAAATCAAAAAGCAGTTTGACTACGCCGAAAAAATTGGTGCAGGCTATGCGGTAATGGCCGGAGCTCAAGAGCAAGCTACCCAGTCCATTCAAGTCAAAAACCTGCGCACGGGCGAACAGTCGAGCGTAGCCTTGGCCGATTTGGCGGGCTTTGCCTGGTAGGCTAAAACTTGGTGCGGATTCCGAACCGCAGAATTCCAAATTCAGCGTGAATGACGCCATTTGGGCGTAGGTCGGTTTGGTTCGACCACCCCAAGGTGAGTTTCCAGGTTTTATTGGGTTCCCAGTTGAGTGCAGCGGTATGCCGAATTCTACGGAGATCGGACCACGGCGCGAAACTGGACATCCACAGTTCAGTACTCCATTCCGGAATCAGATTGCCGAATGAACGTTCTGCATAAATTCCATAGCGAACACGGGCAGCGCGGTTGACGTGATAGCGGGTCCCGAAGGTGATATCGGCGATTTTAGTGCCTTTGTAGCGGGCCTTCCATAACTTTTCAAGGGCGATCGTGTGGCGCGGATTCACCTGAGCGTTCAACGGGGCGCGGAATTCGTAGAAGTACTTCCAGTTGGTTCGCGCATCGCGGGTAAGTCGAAGGTCTGAAAACTGCTGGTAACCCGAACTGCGCCAGCGCGACTCGAACGAGGCTCCGAGGTCCCAGCGTTTGCTCACGGCATACTTCGCGTTTACTGCAGTCCAAACTTCAGTTTGGGCGTGAACTGCGAGTGCGCACGCAAGAACGGTGGCAAAGGCCAGCGATTTCATGCTAGAGTCCAAATAGGGCCGCAGCAAGCAGCACACTAAATGTTATGTACAGCAGGGGGCGAATCATTTTGTGGACAATGTCCTTGGCGCAGCGCTCACCCCGAAAGGTGAGGATTCCACGCGAGGCATCCAAGGGGTGGGGCTGGAGCACTTTGCGGCGGATCATTTCTTGGTGGAGCAGAGATTCGCGAAGGCGAATTCCGCCTTTTGGATTCTCGTAGCGGTACACCAATCCGCGGAAGTAAATCGCAATAATGTGAAGGTCGTGCTGCATGCCTCGAAGTTAGCCACGGCGAAGCCAATGTGCGCGAAACGCCCCGTCGGCGTCGTAGTCGGATGCTTGTTTGGCGGTGTTGAAGCGGCGAACGGGGCGCGGATCATTGCCAACGCCCGCGATGTAGGCCCAATTGGCCCAGTTGCTCGCGGGGTCGTAGTCAAGGAGTTGCGATTCAAAGTAGGCTGCGCCGTACCTCCAGTCCATGCCGAGGTCGTGAATGAGGTAGGACGCCATATTTTGCCGCGCGCGGTTGCTGCTGAACCCCGTTTCGGCGAGTTCGCGCATGCCTGCGTCGACAAATTCATCGCCGGTGGTGCCGTCCAGCCAGCGTTGAAATGCCTTTGCGTTGAATCCGTTTTTGGGCGGAACCTCACGAAATCCCCGCTTCTGAAACAGCTTAGGTCCCGCAGTGTAGGCGACCCACTGAAAGTACTCGCGCCACAGCAGTTCGATGCGAATCCATTCCACGTCGGGACTGCCGCCGAGCTCGTCCTCGAGGTCAAGGCAGGTTTGCCAAATTCGCTGCGGGCTCAGAGCGCCCGAGGCAAGCCAGGGTGAGAATTTCGTCGAAAACTCGGTTCCAAGAAGCCCATTGCGCCGAGTCTTGTACGCGGCGGCTCCGTTTGGATTGCGTGCGTAGGCTTCGAGCCGAGCGAGTGCAGATGCTTCACCGGCGTGAAAAGGGAAGGCTTCGCTCGACGAAGTGGGGCTGTG
>CAIJMB010000024.1 GCA_903821715.1 uncultured Flavobacteriales bacterium | reverse complement strand
GTCAGCTCCTCAGGAAAGAGGAAGTCCATCGTTAGCGCCACCTTGGCGCTCATGCGCCCGCTCCGCAAGCGGTGCTCAATTTGACCGTAGGCGGCCATTTGGACGCGGCCCATTTTGGTTCCGAGCGACATTTGGCCATAGCCCGTAACCGTACAATTCTGCGTGTTGAGCTCAAGCCAGTTGTCGGGCGCCTCAGGGTCGGACACCCGGCGTAAAGTGCTGACTATGTAGGACTTGCTGCCCTCGTCGTAGTACAGGACTCCGCGGGTGCTAAAGAGCTCGACGGCCACATTGGGGTTGTTGCGGCGCACAAATGCGGTGTAGGGCGTAGTGGAATCCTGCATGAGGTAGATTCCGTTGTAGACCTTGTGCGAGGGGCGGGCGGTGTCGGGATCCGGAAGCGTGATCAAAATATCCACCGGGTCGATGCGGGTGCGGGTGATAATCCAGTCCGTCTCAAGCGCCGGGCACTCGGCGGTGATCCGCACACGTCCGTCCATTTCGAGCTGGGGCTCTTGAGCCTCCATGCGCACGATTCCGTAGTACCTGAAGTACGGACTGAGGTAAAAATCGTCCTTGAGGTTAAGTTCTCCTTGGGCGTACATCTGGTCGGTGCTGTCGACGTCAATGCGGCCCATCGGAATGCGCCACACCTTATTGTTTTGGTCTGTGTAGCGGTAAATAGCGCTGCCGTAGAGATCGAGTCGGCCTTGAATCTTGAGTTCGGCGGAATCCAATTTGTGGTATGCTCCCACCCTACTCGCCAGGATACGAGCGTTGTGAAGCGGCTGCATGTCGGCCTGCTCTTTAATGGTCACGCGGCCGGAATCCGGGTACACCCGGCTGTCGGCGATGTCAATGTTCGGAACCCCAAAGGCATCCAAACGGCTCGGAACCAGCCAAAACTTGGCGCGCGCCGCCAAGAAATTGAGTCCGTCTTGACCGGGGTGTGTGCTGGCCATTCGCGATTCGATACCGCTTCCTTTTTTGAGTGAAATGCTCTTCTCGAGAATGTCCCAGTCGGCCTTGTCCATCTCAGCTGTGTAGAGGTTGCGCGGAAAGTCCACCGTGCGGTCACCCTGCAGCAGCTCAAACTTGCCCTTTTCGGCTACAAAATCCACGTCGGCTGTGGCATTTTGTATGCTGAATCCCCACTCGGCGTCGGGTTCGCCTTTGACGCGGAAATTGGCCCGTCCACTCTGCATCCATTGGGCATGCATCTTGAGGTCCTCGCCGGTGAGTTCAGCTAGATTGAATGCCGCCGTGCCCTTGAGGCTCAGGCGGTCGGGCTGGTAGGTCAGGCTCCCGCCAGCAGTGGCGGGGCGGTCGGAGTAGGTCTGAAAGGGCGTGCTGCGCGAGGTAGCGTACCAGGTTCTGGCGTACGGAAGCCAGTTGCTGCGGACATCCGCCCCATCCGCCGAGGGGTGGCCTGCGCCCCTTGGGGCACCCGCAAGGGCATCGAGGTGAAAGGTTCCGACGCCCTTCGTCGAGTCGGGGTACAAACTGAACTTTTCAGATACGCCATGGGCCCGAGCGTACTTCAGGTCGCCCGCAAAACGAAATCCTTCGAGCGAGAGCTGTACGGTTCCGCGCGCGTTGCCCGCGTCCTTGCCAGCCCCCGGGTATGCCAGCCAACCTTCGTCGCCCGTGGCCTCGGTAAATCCGAGCGAATAATCGCGCTGCACCTTGATGTTTTGGCGGCGCACGGCAAAGATACCGGCCGACTCAAATGTGGATTCAAAGCCCAAACTCTCGGTGCGGGCATTGTCGAGCGAGTCGATGGTGAAGGCGTCGAGGTCCACAAAAAAGCGCGACCTCGGGTAGACTCCGCGCTCGATGCGGTCGTAGTAGATTTTGGCTCCTTTGCCCGACTTAAAAATTGGGTATTCAGGGCTATAGATGGTGCTGGACTTGTTGTCGGGACGGTCGATGTAGAGGTCGCCCGAAATGTTCTCTAGGGTATTGCGGACGCGAACCAAAGGACGCTGCCCCTGTTCGTTCATTTCAAATGCCGGAACGTAAAAGCGCATCGAGTCCACCGCCGGCATTTGAAAGCTAAAGTCTTGGTAGTCAAACTGATGTTCGCGCCCGAAAAACTCGAAGCGACCCGCCCGAATGAGTCCGTCAAAGTCAAAGTCGAGGCCCTCGTGAATGAGGATTCGGCCGCTCGTGGGGTGTAAACTCACTTTTTGCGAGTCGCTCAGCCAAATTCGGTCCACCCCCACGACCTCGAGGTCAAAGTTGAGCAGATTCAGCTGGGCGTTCATTCCGTCTGGAACCACCGATTCAAAGCGAATGACGTCGTAGTCGCGCTTTTTGCGGTGGTTCAGCACGTACTCGCCGGTTTTCGGAAGGATTTCGAGCGTCCGGTCGTCAGTGTGGTAGCGCACGAAGCCCTGAAGGTGGTACTCCATCATGAGGCGTTCGCAGGGATCCACCGGCATGTTCATTCCGATCGCCACGTCTTTGATCGTCATCCGCGATCCCGGAGCCATTTGGCCAATCTGGTCGAGCAGCACCAGTGGATTCTCTCGTTCAAATCCCTGTAGGGCCGCGTAGCGGTTGTTGCGGTAGTACTGGTCGCTCTCTAGGGTCATCGGGGCGCCGCTGCCCATGTTGATTCCGCCTACAAATACATTGGGTTCGCTCGTGGTCCACCTCAGCTGGTCGAGGTCCACCGTCACGTTGTGGTAGCTGTCCGTAAACGGTTTAATCGCCAAGCCCTCATCGGGGCGAAAGACCTGAAGCTCCCGCGTGTCGGGGCGGTACTTGACCTCTACTTTGGCGTGGAACAGCGAATCCTGCTCACCCAAGCGGAGCGAAAACCCCGTCACCTTCGACGCCAAGCCGTCAGGGCGAATGACAAATCGGTCGGCCCTGATTTGGGCGGCCACCGCGGAATCGCGAATGAAGTCAAATACCGCCTTGCTCCCGTTGGCGCCCGAGGCAAAGAAGTTAGCTCCGACCAGCGAAAATCCGCCCCGGTACGTGACATCATCAAAGAAGTTGGGAATTTCAAGGTCGGTGGCGTAGGCCTCAAACCTCGGGTATACGGCGTTTTCAGGGGTCGTGCGCGTGCCCATGCGCTCTTCAAATCGTCCCTCGAGCGGAACATTAACGTAGTACAGGCTGTGCAGCACCGCGCTGTCCACTACAAACCCCGTGTTCTTGAGGTTGAGGTTGAAGTCGCCGAGCTGGTTGTACACCTCGCCGTACCCGTAGCCCGCCCGTGCCCAGTCCACGCGGCCCGATTCTGCGCTGAGCGTGGCGGTACGTGGATCGTACCATCCACTTACGCTGTCAATTTGAGTGGAGTCGTTTTTGAAGTAGCCCTTGAGCACCGCACCCTCAATTCGGTAGCGCGTTGACGGTCCCTCTTCGTCGAGCAGGGCGTCGCCAAAGTCGAGTTCCCAGCGCAGCGGACCCTCTTCGTAGAGCCGAAAGCGACCATTGGCCGATGAAAATCCGGTGGCCGCACCTGCCGAGGTGTGTACGTACTCTTCGAGGGCTTGACGGCTACTGCGCGTGACGAGTTCGTTGGTTTCGCGCCACCAGCGGGCTTGGGTGGGCTCGCTGGCTGATGAATACCAGTACTGCGCGAGCTGAATGGCCTCGGACCATGACTGGGCTTCAACCATGCGCTTGCGGAGCATTTCACGGGCTAGCGCTTGAAAGTCACCGCGGTTCGACCAATTGGGGTCGTCGTAGATGGGTTTGAAGGCCAACAGAGCCACATCAGCTGCCTTTTTGCCGTGGAATTCGGTGTATAGCTTGCTAAAATCCTTCCAAAAGTCCTCGTCGGACACGCCAAGGCTGCGCACGGTCTGCGCGGGCAGAACCGTGCACAGCAGCAGGGCGAAAAGGGTTGTGAGACGTTTCACAGGTTGGACGCAAGCTACAGCGCAAAAGACGCGCCGCTCCACGAGCGTTCCGGACTTAATTCACCGGTTTTTCCACAGTCATAGCCACCCAAGCTTCGCGCTCATGCTGTGCCGAGAAGCTGAGTCCGGCTGCCTCAGCAGCAGCGCGAATAGCGGCAGCATCGGCGCGGTAAAATCCGCTGAGGTGCAGTCGACCACCCGACTTAAGGACCTGTGCGTAGCGCGGCATGTCGGCCAAAAGCACGTTGCGGTGGATGTTGGCGTAGACCACGTCAAACTGCTCGTGGGCCGCGAGTTGGCTGGCATCACCGGTGCGGATGTCGAGGCGGTCCGCCATTCCGTGGCGTTCAGTCAGCTCGCGGGCGTTATCGGCCGCGTAGGGCTCAATTTCAATTCCGACGCCCTGCGCTGCGCCGTGCATGAGCGCAACGATGGCAAGGACGGCGGTTCCGCAGCCCATATCGAGCACTTCAGCCCCGGTTAGTTCGGCCTCGAGGACGCGCTCAAGCATGAGGTAGGTCGTCGGGTGGTGCCCCGTTCCAAAGGCCATTTTTGGAACCATCTGCACCGCGTAGCGGTAGTCGCGGGGGTTAACGTCTTGGTGAAATGGAGCGTAGATAAGTAGCTCTTTACCAACAGACAAGGGGTCGAACGACGACTCCCAGACCGCGTTCCAATTTTGGTGGGCGATGCGGCGGTGCGTCCATTTGAGGTCTGCCACCGAAGCGGCCAGCGAAAAGTTCACTTCGCCCGTCCACTGGTCGGCGGGGATATAGGCCAAAAGGTCGTTGCCGTCCTGTTCAACCGCCTCGACCGGCATGTCCTCAAGGTCTACGTACAGCAGCTCGAGGGCAGCCGGATCGCTCGCCGAAATCCGAAGTTCGACGTAGTCCATTAGGCCTTCTGAAGCTGATCCACCAGTGCGATGAAGTCCGCGGCTACGAGCGAGGCACCACCGATAAGTCCACCGTTCACGTCGGGTTGCGCAAAGAGCTCAGCTCCGTTGCTGGGCTTGCACGAGCCTCCGTACAAAATCGGCAGGTGGTCGGCGAGGTCGCCGTAGAGGTCGCGTAGCACCCCGCGAAGGTGGGCGTGCATTTCTTGCGCTTGGGCGGCGGTGGCGGTTTCACCGGTTCCGATGGCCCACACAGGCTCGTAGGCCAGCACCAAATTCTCAGCCAGGTCGGGCGTCACACCCGCTACCGCTGCACGCAGCTGCTTCTCAACGATGGCCAAATGATCGCCGCTCTTGCGCTCTTCAAGTACTTCACCAATGCACACGATCGGACGAAGTTCATGGTTCAGTGCCGCGTGCACTTTGGCGTTGACATCTTGGTCAGTCTCGCCAAAATATTGACGGCGCTCGCTGTGGCCGATGAGCACCGCGTCCGCGCCCGCATCCGCGAGTTGGGCCATACTGACTTCGCCGGTGTAGGCTCCGGAATCCTTGGGGTGTCCGTTCTGGGCCGCGACGGCCATCTCGGGGTAGTCGATAAGCAGGTCAATGGCTTGCGTCAACTGCACTACGGGCGGAGC
>CAIJMB010000023.1 GCA_903821715.1 uncultured Flavobacteriales bacterium | reverse complement strand
TCACTAACGCACAAGTACGCATGACCCGTACCGGACGCGAAATGGGCAGCTTTGTGCTTGAAGACGAAGACGGCGCCAACGAATTCGTGCTCTTTGGCCAGCAGTTCCTGGACCAGCGCAGCTTTTTTGTCAACGACCTCATGGTGCTCGTGCGCGGACGCGTGCAGCGCCCCGCGTGGGCGCGTGACGACAATCAGGCGCGTTTGGTGGCTGACATTACTAAGATTCAGCTGCTGAGCGAGCTCTTTGACCGCGAGGCCAAAGGTTTGACGCTGTTCGCCGCGGTTCAGGACATTACCCCGAGCTCGTACGGAGAGCTGGCCCAAATTTTGCGCGCCCATCCGGGTAAGCAACGCATTCAGTTTCACATCGGTGACCCGGTGAGCCAAACCCAGCTTCGCATGCCGAGTAGGGGTTCGGGAATCCAGGTTTCGCGAGAGTTGCTTGCCGAACTCGACCGCCTCAATCACTTTCATGCCGCAGTGCGCCTTGATTAACATGAACCACATCTTGCTCGTTGGGCTCCTGCTGGGTGCGCTCAGCAGTTCTG
Source organism: uncultured Flavobacteriales bacterium (assembly GCA_903821715.1). Classification (GTDB taxonomy): domain Bacteria; phylum Bacteroidota; class Bacteroidia; order Flavobacteriales; family Schleiferiaceae; genus TMED14. Next base: position 2,033 of record CAIJMB010000023.1, on the reverse strand, counting down.
CCCAAAACGCCCTCGACGCACAGGGTCGCCGCACGGGTCCGTGGACGGCCAAGTACCCCAATGGCCAAGTGCGCTACGAGGGTCAGTTTGACGCGGGAGTTCCGGTGGGGCGCTTCACCTACTACCACGACAACGGGTTTCGCAGTGCGCAAATGGACTTTCGCGGCACTACCGGGGTCTGCCTCAGTGAACAGTACGACGAAAAAGGCAAGCTGATGGCGCGTGGTCGCTTCGGTTCCGACCGTGAGCGCGACAGCATTTGGATCACCTACGCCTTTGACGGGACGAAACTCGAAGAGGCGACCTACGCTGCGGGCAAGCTGCACGGAAGCTACACGATGTTCTTCCCGAACGGCAAGTTGATGGAGCGCGGAACCTACGACAAAGGTGTGAAAGTCGGAATCTGGACGCGCTTTCGGGAAACGGGCGCCAAAGAACGCGTGGCCAACTTTGCCGCAGGCCTTCTTCAGGGTACGTGGACCGAGTACGACGAAGACGGTCGTGTGGCTGTGGTCGGAACCTACCTCAACGACCTGCGCCACGGCAAGTGGACCTATTTTGAGCGCGGTACGGCGGTGCGCACCGAAATGTACCGGCGCGGAATCCTCGAAAAGCCCGGCACGTAATGGCTCGGGTGGTCGTCGGCCTTTCGGGGGGCGTGGATTCTTCGGTGACAGCCTTGCTCATGCAGCAAGAAGGCCACGAAGTCATCGGCATCTTCATGCGCAACTGGAACGACGCATCACCCACCCTCGAGGACGAGTGTCCTTGGATTGAGGACTCCAACGACGCGCTGCTCGTGGCCGAAAAGCTCGGGATTCCGTTTCAGGTGCTTGATTTGTCGGTGCAGTACAAAGAGCGCATCGTCGACACCATGTTTGCCGAGTACGAGGCCGGGCGCACGCCCAATCCCGACGTGCTGTGCAATCGCGAAATCAAGTTTGACCTCTTTTTGGACGCTGCGCGTTCCCTCGGAGCCGACTACGTCGCCACGGGCCACTACGCCCGGGTAGACCAGACTGCCGACGGAATGTTTCATTTAAGGGCAGGCCTTGACGCCGGCAAGGACCAATCCTACTTTTTGTGCCAATTGAACCAGGAACAGCTTTCGCGCGCACTTTTCCCCATCGGAGGCCTGCAAAAATCCGAAGTCCGCCGCCTCGCAACCGAGGCTGGGCTCGTGACCGCTGCCAAGCGAGATTCCCAAGGTCTGTGCTTTATTGGCCACGTGCGCCTTCCGGACTTTTTGCAGCAGCAGCTCAAGCCCAAGCAGGGTGACATCGTCGAGGTCCCGCGGGATTCACCTGTCGTGGCGTCGGCTCCGCTGGGCAAGCCCTGGGGTTTTCAACCGTCCGACGGGCAGGTCGTAGGCCAGCACCAAGGCGCGCACTACTACACGGTGGGCCAGCGCAAGGGTTTGCTGGTGGGGGGTAAGCCCCTGCCGCTGTTTGTGCTCGCCATTGACGTCGTACAGAATGTTGTCTACGTGGGGCAGGGCGAGGACCATCCCGGGCTGTACCGCTCAGCGCTGTGGATGACTGACGTGCATTGGGTTCGTCCGGACCGTGAACTGGCTGCCGGCGCGTCGGCGTCCTATTCGGTGCGGATTCGCTACCGCCAGACGTTGGTTCCGGCCGTTCTAAGGGCTGCAGAGGGCGGAACCTGGATCGAATTCAGCCAGCCCATGAAGTCCGTCGCGCCCGGACAGTTTGCGGCGTGGTACGACGGCGACGAGTTAATCGGTTCAGGTGTTATAAATAATTAGTTATGAAATATTTAATTGCATTAGCTTCAATCATTTGTTTGAGCTCAGCCTCAGCCCAAGAAGCTCCCCGAAAGCACTGGGTGTTCGTCAATGAGTCGGCCATCGACTACAGCCAGCCCCAGCTCGGCCCGGACGCCCTCGCGCGCCGCACGGCCCAGAGCATTGCGCTGCGTCCCACGGACTTTGCACTTCAACCCGAGGTGATCACCCAAGTGCACTCCGTGGCTCCCGTGATCGGGCGCAGTCGGTGGCTCCGCGCAGTGGTGGT
>CAIJMB010000022.1 GCA_903821715.1 uncultured Flavobacteriales bacterium | reverse complement strand
CAGGCCATGCCAGCACCAAAACAGCGGAGTTCCGCGGCAAATTCGCCATAGAATGCAAAGGTGAGGTTAAATCGGCATTGCCACAAATGTGATCTGAATCACAAATGTTTCAAACCGAAAGGTATAGGTTTAACCTACCCTTACATCCACGTACCATGAACACATTTGACATCCTTATCGTAGGCGGCGGAACCGGCGGAATCATGACCGCAGCACAAATTCGCCGCAAACTTCCGAAGCTGAGCGTGGCCGTTTTTGAGCCCAGCGAAGACCACTGGTACCAACCCGCCTGGACGCTCGTGGGCGCCGGAACCTTCAACATGGCCGCGACCAAGCGCAAAACTGCGAACTACATGCCCAAGGGCGCCACGTGGATCAAGGAGCGCATTGGCAGCCTTCAACCCGAACACAATCAAGTCACCACCGAAAGCGGAACCGCCTACGGTTACCGCTACCTCATCCTGAGCCCTGGCTTGATTTACGATATGAACTTGCTCCCTGGCCTGGCTGAAGCCCTTGAGACCCCGTACGTCTGCTCCAACTACATCGACCCCGAAAAGACGTGGAACGTTCTCAAGAATTTTAAAGGCGGAAACGCCGTGTTTACGCAGCCCGCGACACCCATCAAGTGCGGAGGTGCTCCCCAAAAGATCATGTACTTAGCTGAGCACTACTTCAGAAAGCACGAAATTCGTGAGAAGACGAATGTTGTCTTTGCTGCACCCGGGGGCGTCATTTTTGGAGTCAAAGAATTCGCAAAGACACTCAACCACATCATCGCAAGTCGAAACATCATATTTAAACCCTTCTACGCGCCGATAAGCATCGACAGCAAGGCAAAGAAGATCACCTTTCGCTACAACACAGCGATGGCGGGCAACGACTGCATGACGCAGAAAAACGTCAAGCTGCACGAAGAAGTCCAAGGAGACACCGAAATGGTGATGCCGTACGACATGCTGCACTTGGCTCCGCCCCAAACGGCGCCCAAGTTTATTCAAGAAAGCCCCTTGGCCGTGGCTGAAGGCCCAAACAAAGGTTGGCTTGAGGTCAACATCCACAAACTCAACCACCCTAAGTTTCTGAACGTGTACGGAATCGGCGATAGCGCAGCACTTCCGACTGCTAAAACGGGTGCGGCCATTCGCAAGCAGGCTCCAGTCGTGGTCGAACAAATTCGGGCTGCTGAAGCGCACACCACCTCACCTCTTGAGTACCAAGGCTACTCGAGCTGTCCGCTGGTGACCGGATACGGCAAAATGCTACTCGCAGAATTTAAGTACGACAACGTGCGCGACAGCGATCCATTAATCAGCACCTTTGTAGACACCACCAAAGAGTCGTGGCTCATGTGGATTCTTAAGAAGTACGGATTGCCCTACCTCTACTGGAACCAAATGCTTCGCGGCAAAATGTAGATCGCTTAAATGGTCATTGGAACTTTGTTCGTCCCGTGCGACCGAAGTCACTTTAAACCTAGATTAAAAAGTTCAATTTTGCACTCATGATCCTCATTGCGTACCTCGCATCCCTCCTTATTGGTCTGTCGCTGGGACTTCTCGGCGGAGGTGGATCGATTTTAACGCTGCCGGTTCTCGTCTACTTGTTTGGGGTCGACACCGTTGATGCGACGGCCTATTCACTATTCATTGTCGGCGCCACGGCGCTTGCGAGCATTCTACCTAAAGCGCGGGCAGGTGAAGTGGACTTTAAAACCGCCTTCTGGTTTGGACTCCCTTCTATTGCAGCGGTCTACTTCACGCGTTCGGT
>CAIJMB010000021.1 GCA_903821715.1 uncultured Flavobacteriales bacterium | reverse complement strand
GCCTCCGCCCGGAACAATACCCTCTTCGATGGCCGCGCGGGTAGCAGCAAGCGCATCTTCGACACGGTCCTTCTTCTCTTTCATCTCAACCTCAGAGACGGCGCCCACGTAGAGCACCGCTACGCCACCAGCCAACTTGGCAAGGCGCTCCTGGAGCTTCTCGCGGTCGTAGTCACTCGTGGTGGTCTCGATTTGTGCCTTGATTTGGTGTACGCGGGCATGAATGTCGTCGGCACTTCCGGCTCCGTTCACGATGGTCGTGTTGTCTTTGTCGATTGACACCTTCTCGGCGGTTCCGAGCATGTCCATCGTAGCGTTTTCAAGCTTGAATCCGCGCTCTTCGCTGATGACGGTTCCGCCGGTCAGGATCGCGATGTCTTCGAGCATGGCCTTGCGGCGGTCGCCGAATCCAGGAGCCTTAACGGCCGCGATTTTCAGCGCGCCGCGGATCTTGTTGACCACGAGGGTTCCGAGGGCTTCACCGTCCACGTCTTCAGCGATGATGAGCAAAGGCTTTCCGGTCTGAGCTACGGGCTCGAGCACGGGAAGCAGTTCCTTCATGCTGCTGATCTTCTTGTCGTAGATCAAGATAAACGGACGCTCAAGGTCAGCCACCATCTTCTCGGTGTTGGTCACGAAGTAGGCCGACAGGTATCCGCGGTCAAACTGCATTCCCTCAACGACGTCGACGTAGGTCTCGGTTCCTTTGGCTTCTTCGACGGTGATCACACCTTCTTTCTTCACCTTGGCCATGGCCTCAGCGATAAGGGCACCAATGGCGGGGTCGTTGTTGGCTGAAATCGTAGCAACCTGCTCCACCTTTTGGTTGTTGTCACCCACTTCTTGCGACTGGCTGCGCAGGTTTTCAACGACAACTGCAACGGCCTTGTCGATTCCGCGCTTGAGGTCCATCGGATTGGCGCCGGCAGCCACGTTCTTGTGACCTTGGCTCACAATGGCTTGGGCAAGCACGGTAGCGGTGGTCGTTCCGTCGCCGGCGATGTCTGCAGTCTTGCTCGCAACCTCTTTCACCATCTGGGCGCCGAGGTTTTGAATTTTGTCTTCGAGCGTAATCTCCTTGGCAACGGTCACGCCGTCTTTGGTCACGTGCGGAGCTCCGAACGACTTCTCAATGATTACGTTGCGGCCTTTAGGGCCGAGGGTCACCTTAACCGCATTGGCCAGGGCATCGACGCCAGCACGCATTCCGTCGCGGGCCGCTACATCAAACTTGATATCTTTTGCACTCATGGTTTCTTCGGATTAGATAATTGCTAAAATGTCGGATTCGCGCATGATCAGAAAGTCGGTGCCTTCGTACTTAATTTCGGAACCGGCGTACTTCGCGTACAGCACCGTATCCCCAACTTTGACGGTCATCGGCTCATCCTTTTTGCCGTTGCCCACCGCACGAACGATTCCGCGCTGGGGTTTCTCTTGTGCGGTGTCGGGGATGATGATGCCCGAAGCCGTCTTGGTCTCTGCCGCCGCGGGCTCAACAATTACGCGGTCAGCCAGCGGACGAATGGTCAAATCAGCCATAGTGTCTATTCTAGTTTGGTTATTCGTATGAATGAGCCCCACTGGGGAGCCCGCACCTCACGTTGCACAGGTCGTGCCACAGGCTGTAAAACACAAAGGGCGCGACAATCTGTCAGCGCCCTTGCGAAATTTTGTCAGAATTTAGCTTATTCAGCCGATTCTGGTAAGTCGGTCGGTGCAGGTTGAGTTGGTGTCTGTACCGGTGTTTGCGGAGCATCATCCATTACTTCTTCCATGGCAGATTCCGGAGCAGAAGTTGTTGCCGCTCCCGGGTTCAGCATATTGACCAAAAGCACCAAGGCAAAAAGGGCGATGGCCAGAGCCCACGTAGCGCGCTCAAGAAAGTCTGCAGTACGCTTTACGCCACCCATCATTGAGGCCGCGCCGCCACCGAAGCTTGCGCCCATGCCCGAACTTTTAGGGCTTTGTACCAGCACCACCAACATAAGGAGGATGCTCACGACGGCGATAAGGATCATAAACAACGAAGTCATAGTCTTCTAATTTATTTGGTTTTAAGCGCTTCAATGCGGGCGGCAAATATCGAACTTTTCTCGGGAACTCGAAGCTTTAAAATTTCATAGGCCTGAATTGCCTTAGCAACGTGCCCCTGTTCGGCGTACATCCGCGCTAAGGTTTCGGTCACTAGTCCCGTCACGTTGGCATCTGGTTCAGTCCGAACCTCAGGTGCTGGAGCATCTTTGGCGAGCGGACTAATCTTAGGGTTTACCGCGAGAAACTGGTCGATAAGCTCTGACCCTTTTGGGGACGACGACGATCCTTCTAGGTTGGCCACAAACTGAGCGAAGGGGCTGAGGCTTGTTGGCGCGGCTGGCGAGGTTGGCAAGGCTGGCAAGGTTTGCTCGTTCGCTACTTGGCTCGCTTGAGTGGTCTCTTGCTTAGGTTTCTTCGCTGCGGGTTCCGAGGTGCGCACAGCAGGCGCAACAGATTTAGGTTCTGGCGCTGGTACTGCCGGCGCAGATACCGTCTCGACTGGTTCAGCCTTAGGCGGACTTTGCGCGGTAGCAAATCCAACTTCAGCGAGCTGAGCACGTGCAGCGCGGGCGCGAAGAATTTGTTCCCGAACCCGTTCAGGCAAAGCATCCAAATTCAGTGTTGCTGCATTGGTTGCCTTGGGTTCGAGGCGGGTAGGCGGCTCTATGTCAGCTGATGCTGGTTTCTCGCTACTCGTTTCTTGCTGCTCCTCGCTAATCCCTACGTGCGGCTGATCGACTACCGTCGGCTCCTCGCTACTCGCTACTTGTGGTTCCTCGTTACTCGTTTCTTGTGGCTCTTGATCGATAACAACAGATGAATCACCAGAAACCGGTTCGCCAGAAGCAAGTAACAAGTCACCAGAAACCAGTTCACCAGAAACCAGTTCACTAGAAACTGCTTCGCTAGAAACGGCTTCGCCCGAAGCAATCGGTTGCAACGGTTCTTCAACCCACGCCATCAAGGCTGATCGGTTGGGGCTCAGAGCCGCGCAGCGGTGCAGGACTTGGGTGAATTGGGGCGATTCCGCCTTTTGAACCGCACGCAGGTAGAGCCACCAGAGTGGAACCGCAGCGGGATTGGCCTCAACGAGGGTTGCGAGCCAAAGCATGTCTGACGCCGCGACCCGTGAGGGATCCGCCCAAAGGGCCTCGAGGCGTTGTACGTCTGTGGCTACCATTGAACGAGGGCTCGGTTAAAGATTTTGTCGCTCAACTCGCTCACCATCTCTTCGACGAGGGCATCCTCGACACTGCGCAGGTCGGTGGTCGCCGGGAAGTTCCGAAATGCCGAAAAACGCTGGGTAAAGGATTTTTTGTCGTCGAGTGTATTCACGAACTCGACTTCGACACTCATGCTCAGGCGGCTTTGCGCCACTTGGTCGTTGGCGGCAGGGGCCTCAGAGCGGACGCTGTACTCGACGATGGCTCCGCCAAACTGCAGGTCACCTTCGCGGCCCACTAGCGAGAGCGGAGTCTGGCGCACCATCACCGACTGAAGCTCAGTGGTGAAGCGCTGGGCAAGCATCGGATTTACGAGGTCCGAAGTGTTCCCAAAGGCCGTAACGCTCAGTGTTTTGGCATTGCCCACGTCACCTCCGGTAAATGAGTAACCCCCCTTGCATGAGGCAGCAAGCAGTACGACCAGCGCAACGAGCAGATTCCGCATCAGTCCAGGCCGAATTGCTTGATTTTGCGGTACAATGTGCGCTCGCTGATGCCGAGCTCCGCGGCGGCGTTTTTGCGGCGACCCTTGTGGCGCTCGAGCACGCGGCGAATGGTTTCGAGTTCCAAGTCCAGCAGCGACAGGCGCTCGTCGGGCTCTACGGCTGAATCAACGTCCAAGGTCTCTTCGTCGTCTTGCGGCAGGTCCATGTAGCGCGGAACCTCCGGATTCGAGGCCGGCTCGCTATGGCGCAGCACGGGGAGCGACGCCTCTGCGGGTGGCGCCTGGGGGGCTTGAAAGCTTCCGCCCGCAAGGCCAGCGACCACCTGCTTGAGGTTGTTGAGGTCGTTGCGCATGTCAAACAAGACCTTATACAAAATTTCACGCTCGGTCTGAAACTCAGACTGCGACAGAGCATCGTCGCGGCGGGCAGGCACGCTGCGGCGGTCAATCTCTGGAATGTACTGGCGCAGCACCTCGGCGTTGATTTCGCGGTCGCTTTCGACTACACAGAGTTGCTCGACGAGGTTCCGCAGCTGGCGAATGTTTCCCGGCCAGCGGTAGGTTTCGAGGACGCGTACGGCCTCGTCCGAAAGGCGCACCGCCGGAACCCGGTACTTCTGCGAAAAGTCCTGAGCAAACTTGCGAAAGAGCAAGTGGATGTCGCCCTTGCGCTCGCGCAGCGGCGGAAGTGAAATCTCGACTGTGTTTAAGCGGTAGTACAAGTCCTCGCGAAACTGGCCCTTGTCGATTTTTTCGAGCATGTCGACGTTCGTGGCACCCACCACGCGCACATTTACCTTTTGAGCCTTGGACGAACCAACTTTGATGAATTCACCAGTTTCGAGCACGCGAAGCAAGCGCACCTGAGTGCCGAGGGGCAGCTCGCCGACCTCGTCGAGAAAAATGGTTCCGCCGTCGGCCTCTTCAAAGTAGCCCTTTCGCGCGCCAGCGGCCCCGGTGAAGGCGCCCTTTTCGTGGCCAAAGAGCTCTGAATCAATGGTCCCCTCGGGGATCGCCCCGCAGTTCACCGCTACCAGCGGAGCATGCTTGCGGTGCGAAAGGTGGTGAATAATTTTCGGGATGTTCTCCTTACCCACCCCACTCTCGCCGGTTACCAGCACCGAAATGTCGGTCGCCGCCACCTGAATCGCCTTAAATACAGCGCGGTCGAGCGCCGACTGGGTTCCGATGATGCCAAAACGCTGCTTTACCTCTTGAACCGTCATTCGACTACAAATTCGAGTTTGAGGGGCTTGCCCGTGCCGATGGGGTTGCCCGTGAGTTTGTTCACCACCTGTGCTGAGGTCGCCTCAACCACCACTTTGTGGGCGGTCGGAACCGGTTTTTTAAACTTCAAGTCCAAACTGCGTCCCGTCCACATCGAATTCCACACCTCCACGCCCTTTAAGTCGTAGACGCGAACGGTGAATCCCAGAGTCAGATTCTCAATGCACTGGCCCTCTTTGGCCACGCAGAGTCGCAAGATTCCGGACTGCTTAATGGCCTCAGCGCGCACGCCGAGCTCTAACGTCAAATCCTGTACGCTCCCGTCGGGAAGGCGCGTTTGGGCTCCGGCCGCGAGGGCTAGAACGAGCAGTAGCGTAGTTGCAAACGTTTTCATCGGCGGGGGGGTCGTGCATATCCAACCGCTTTGCCCAGAAGGGTTGCGGGGGTACTGCGTTCTATATGTACGCTGACCCATTCACCGGCGCGGTAGTCTTCCCGCGGAAACACCACCACCGTATTGTGGGTCGTGCGGCCAAACAAATCGTCTTCGCTGCGCTTCGAGCGGCCTTCCACCAGCACTTCAAGTGTTTGCCCGACATAGGCGGCAGTGCGCTCGGCACTGTGCTTTTGCTGCAGCGCGATGATCTCGCTGAGTCGGCGCTTTTTCACTTCGAGTGGAACATTGTCCTCCATCTTGCGAGCCGCAAACGTATTCGGGCGCTCCGAATAAGCGAACATGTACCCGAAGTCGTACTTCACGTACTCCATAAGGCTCAGCGTATCCTGGTGATCCTCTTCGGTTTCGCCGGGGAATCCCGCAATCATATCCTGACTCAGTCCGCAGCCCGGAATAATCCGGCGAATGCGGTCAATCAGCGCAAAGTACTCCTCGCGGTTATGTCCGCGGTTCATCTCCTTGAGGATGCGTGAGGATCCGCTCTGTACCGGCAAGTGGATGTACTTGCAAATGTTGGGGTGTGCGGCAATCGCGTGCAGCACCTCGTCCTTCATATCCTGCGGATTGCTGGTCGAGAAGCGAATGCGCATGTCCGGAACCGCCTGCGCCACCAGGTGCAAGAGGTCGGCAAAATGTACCGCGGTGGCCTGCGCCATTGTGCTGGCTTTGGCAAAATCCTTCTTGAGTCCGCCCCCGTACCACAGGTACGAATCGACGTTCTGGCCGAGGAGCGTGACTTCTTGGTAGCCGTCGTTCCACAGCTGAATCACTTCTTCGACGATGGTCTGCGGGTCACGGCTCCGCTCGCGTCCTCGGGTAAACGGAACCACACAAAACGTGCACATGTTGTCGCAGCCTCGGGTGATGCTCACAAAGGCGGTGATTCCGTTTCCGCCAAGGCGCACCGGCTCGATGTCGTGGTAGGTTTCTTCTTTACTCAAGATGACATTGACGGCCTTGCGACCCCCGTCGAGCTCCTCGAGCAAGTTGGGCAGATCGCGGTAGGCGTCGGGGCCCACTACAAGGTCAACGAGCTTTTCTTCGTCAAAAAATTTCTCGCGGACGCGCTCAGCCATGCAGCCCAGCACGCCAATCTTGAGTTCGGGATTCTTAGCCTTGAGTGTATTAAACTGATCGAGGCGGTTGCGCACGGTCTGCTCGGCCTTTTCGCGAATCGAGCAGGTATTCAGCAGCACTAAATCGGCCTCTTCGAGCTTGTCGGTGGTCTCATACCCGTCCTTATGAAGAATGGATGCGACGATCTCGCTGTCCGAAAAATTCATTTGGCAGCCGTAGGATTCGAGGTAGAGTTTCTTTCCCTGACCTAGGCCTTCGCGCAGCATCACTTCACCCTGGCGCTCTTCACCCAGCGGAGTACGTTCGATTTCGGACATTTTGGACATGAGGCAAAAATACGGACTACGTCCGAGCTAACGCGACAAAATGTCAGCCCGAATTTTTAAATGCTTAGCCCAACTTCAAGGCGTTACTTTGTACGCGTAAAACTCTGCTCATGTCCCAAAACCTCGTCATCGTCGAATCGCCTGCCAAAGCGAAGACCATTGAAAAATACCTCGGGAGCGCCTTTACTGTGCGCTCCAGCTTTGGGCACATTCGCGACTTACCTGAACGCGGAATCGGAATTGACGTCGCCAAAGGCTTCGCCCCCGAATACGTGGTGAGTGACGACAAAAAGGATGTGGTCGCCCAACTCCGCAAGCTGGCCAAGACTGCAGATACCGTCTGGCTCGCGAGTGATGAGGACCGCGAGGGAGAAGCCATTTCGTGGCACCTAGCCGAGGCCCTGGACCTCGACATGAGCAAAACCAAGCGCATCGTCTTTCACGAAATCACCAAAACGGCCATTTTGAAGGCCGTCGACAACCCGCGGCACATCGACATGAACCTGGTGAATGCCCAGCAGGCACGACGAGTTCTCGATCGCCTCGTGGGCTTTGAACTTTCACCAGTCCTCTGGAAGAAGGTCCGCACCGGGCTCAGCGCCGGCCGGGTGCAGTCCGTGGCCGTGCGCATGATCGTCGAGCGCGAGCGGGCCATTGAGCAGTTTGTTTCTGACATCGACTTTCGCATGGAGGGCCGCTTTGCGGCTCCGAACGGTGCCGGATTCAGCGCCGAATACCACGGAAACCTCACCAACCAAGCGGCGGTAGACTCCCTCGCTTCAGCGCTAGCCCTGGGCGGATTTGGCGTCCGAAGCCTCGAGCAAAAGACGGCGCCGCGCAAGCCGGCAGCTCCATTTACCACCTCAACTCTTCAGCAAGAGGCATCGCGCAAGTTGGGAATGGCCGTGAGCCGCACCATGAGCCTGGCACAAAAACTCTACGAGAACGGACACATTACCTATATGCGTACCGACTCGGTCAACCTATCGGACGAAGCCGTGCACGGCGCCCGAAGCGCCATCACTGAGATGTACGGTGCCAATTTCGCCCAAACCCGCCGCTACACGACCAAAAGCGCAGGGGCTCAAGAGGCGCACGAAGCCATTCGCCCACCAATATGATGGTGAAGTCCGCCGGAGGCGATGCCGCCGAGAAAAAACTTTACGAACTCATATGGAAGCGCACCCTCGCCAGCCAAATGGCCGATGCCCAAATTGACCGTACGGTGGCGCACTTGAGCAATTCCGCGGCTGAATTCATCGCTCGCGGCGAAATGATTGCCTTCGAAGGATTCCTTAAGGTCTACCGAGAAGGCGTCGACGAAGAAGAGGACGAGGCCGGAATGCTGCCGCCGCTCAAGCAGGGCGACGCGGTTGAACTCCGCAGCGCCATGGCCACGCAGCGCTTCACGCGACCTCCAGGGCGCTTCACCGAAGCCACCTTGGTCAAATCTCTTGAAGAAGAGGGCATTGGCCGCCCGTCGACCTACGCTCCGACCATTTCGACCATCCAGAAGCGCGGCTACGTCGCCAAGGGAGTTCGCGAGGGCGAGGTTCGCCACGTGGCCTTTGCCGAATGGACCGGCGGAAGCCAGTGGAATTGGGCGCAGCGGGAAGAAAAATTTGGTTCCGACAAGGGCCGCCTCGTGCCCACCGACATCGGCAACCTCGTGACCGACTACCTCGTCGCCCACTTTGGTGGAGTGATGGACTATTCGTTCACCGCCAAAATGGAGGCCCAGTTTGACGAAGTAGCCGAGGGCCGCGCCGAGTGGCAGACCATTTTGGGCGACTTCTACTCAAAATTCCACCCGCTGGTCACGCAGTCTGAAGAGAGCGAGCGCGTTCGTTCGGTCCGCGTACTCGGAACCCATCCCGAAAGCGGACGCCAGGTATCTGCGCGCCTTGCCCGATTTGGCCCTGTAGTCATGCTCGGCGGTGGCGACGGTGATGAGGCGGACGCCAAATTTGTCGGGATCCCCGAACCGTTTACCCTCGATAAAATCACGCTTCCCGAAGCGCTTGAGCTCCTGCGACTCCCCCGAGTGGTAGGCACCTACGAAGGCAAGCCATTGCGCGCCAACTTCGGTCGATTTGGGCCTTACGTGCAGTGGGATAAGACGTTTGCGAGCATCACCGCCCCAATGACGCCCCTGAGCGTCACCGAGGCCGAAGCCATCGAGTTGGTTCAGTCCAAGATCGCCTCAGCCGCTGCCGCAGTCATGAAGATCTTCTCTACCCCAGAAGGCGAGGTCGAACTCCGCAAGGGCCGATTTGGCCCCTACCTGAAATGGGGTAAAGAAAATGTGAAAATTCCGCGCGGAACCGAACCCGAAGCCCTAACCGCCGACGACGTGCTCGAGCTCATCTCAAAGCACCAACCCAGCACCGGCGCCAAAGGCCGTGGCAAGCCTGCTGCGAAATCCGCGGGCAAAACCGCGAGCAAGGGCAAGGGCCGCAAAGCAAGTACGCGCACCAAAAAGTAAGTCATGGGAACTGAATGGCTTGAACCCGTTCCGCTGGACGTTAGCCAGCATTGGCCCGCAGAAACCCTCGGGGCCATCATTGAGCTGCACCGTGATGAGCTTCCGGACCTCCGGGGTGCCCGCATCGCACTGATCGGCGTCCCCGAGCAACGTGCTGCCGCTCACGATGTGGCCGACAGCGTGCGTCGGGCCCTGTACCCGTTGTACTGGGGTCCGTGGGACCTTCGCGTGGTAGACCTCGGAAACCTGAGCCCTGGCCGAGACCGAGTCGACACCTTGGTCGCGGTAGAAGAATTAGCGCTCGAGGTACTCCGGTACGGATGCATCCCAGTGTTCTTCGGCGCCGGTTCAGACTGGCCCTTGGGCATGTACCGTGCCTACGGAAAAATGGAGCAAACGATCAATGCGTGCTTGATCAACAACCGAATTGCCCTAGGTGACGACCACCACCTGCCGGACCGCAGCAACCTACTCGCGCACCTGCTCACGCACAAGCCCTTCCATCTCTTTCATGTCAGTCACCTGGCCCACCAGAGCTACTTTGTTCCGCAATCCGCACTCGACCTTGCAGAGAAGATGCACCTCGAAGTCCATCGGGTGGGCGAAATGCAGCCCATACACCGGGCGGAACCTTGGTTGCGCGATGCCGACATGGTAATCCTACATAATGCCGCAGTTCGTGCTGCTGACGCCCCTGCTCAGTATGAGGCGAATCCCAACGGACTCAGCGGGGAGGCCTATTGCGCCCTGCTGCGCTTTGCTGGATTCAGCGACAAGCTCAGCAGCCTTTGCCTGACTGACTTTGTAGGGTCACGAGACCTGGACGGGCAAAACGCTCACCTTTGGGCCCAAGGGCTTTGGTACTTTATGGACGGTGTCGCTGGCAGAGTGGCCGACTTCCCACTTCGCCCCAAAAGTGAGAACCTCAAATTCACTGTGCTGCTTCCTGACGATCAAGGTGAAATGATTTTTTACAAGTCGCCCCTCAGCCTCCGGTGGTGGATTGAAGTTCCCAACAACCCCTCTGAAAACGCTCGGCACCAATTGGTTCCGTGTTCGCACGAAGACTATGATCAGGCACAAAGCGGAACCATACCCAACGTATGGTGGCGCATTGTTCGGCGCGGATTGTAACTTCCAAACTAAATTTTTGCTACTTTTAGCGCTGATTCGCAAGACCCTGACCCACCGAATGTACCGTATGAAATCCCTTATTGCAAGTGCTTTGGTGCTGATATCCAGCGCGCTATGGGCGCAGCAGGACGTTCAGTTCACCCAGTACTACCACAACCGTCTTGGCTTCAATCCAGGCGTTGCGGGCACGGGTGATGGCATTTGCATCAACTTAGGCCAACGCCTTCAGTGGGTAGGTTTTGACGGTGCACCTACCACCCAAAATCTCAATGCATCGATTCCCGTGGATCTGTTGCACGGTGGTCTGATGGTAAATGTGGTCAATGATCGCATCGGGTTTTTTGAAGACATTTCAGCAGCGGTTGGCTACGCCTACCAACTTGAATTGGGCAGCGGAACTCTTGGTCTCGGTCTCGCCGTAGACTTTAAGAACAAAAATGTGCGTCAGGCAACATGGATCTTTCCTGACAATCCATCTGATCCCGCAGTGATGAACTCCGGCGCCACTTCATTTACGCCTGAACTCAATTTCGGGGCCTACTACACCAACGACGTGTGGTTCGCAGGGCTTTCGTCAAGTCGTTTGCTTCAGAGTTCGGCAAGCTTTGGCACTGGTGCTCGCTTTCAGAGCAAAATGCACTACTTCCTCACGGGCGGAGCCACATTTGACCTACCTACGTCTACGCCGATTCAAATCACTCCCAGCATTTTGCTCAAATCTGATTTGAACTCAAACATTACGATGGACCTCAATGCGAATGCATTGATCATGGAAAAGCTGTACGCTGGCCTCGGATGGAGAAATCAAGATGCCATCAGCCTCATGGTGGGATATCAGGTAATGCCATCGCTTCGCGCCTCATATTCTTATGACTTGACCACTTCAAGTCTAAGTGCCTATTCCTCAGGATCTCACGAACTTTTTCTCACCTATTGCTTTACGATTGAGATCCCACCTCGGGTGAACGGAAGCTATCGTAACCCAAGATTTTTGTAATATCGCGCCCTCAACGACGTTAATTCATGGCCATGATGCACGTAAAAATGTTTAATCCCTTCTCGATTGCCACCTTGGCAGCGGTGGTTCTCGCTTCCTGCTCAGGAGGCGACCATGGGGAACTAGTGGGCGTACAAGACCGCCCCGACTTCTATCCTTCAGACCCCTACGGAATGGTGTACGTTCCTCAGGGACACTTCTCAATGGGTAATTCCGATGTGGATGTACCAGCCACCTTAACCGCTTCGACAAAGTCGGTGTCGGTGTCTGCCTTTTACATGGACGAGACTGAAATCACCAATAATGAGTACCGCCAGTTTGTACATTGGGTTCGGGACTCGATCCTTCGCTACCGCTTGGCTGAAGGTATGGTTGAAGAATTTGAGTACATCAACTATGCGGATATGAACAACCCTACGTTCTTTGAAGAGTACGTAGGATTAAACTATCCTGACAGCATGCAGACCTACCTTGACTGGTCGCGTCGCCTTGTTTGGGATCAAACCCGCTACCCATCAGAAGAGTACACTGAAATCATCGAGTCGATGTACCTATCACCTGAGGAGCGCTTCCTCGGAGGTCGTAGCATAGACTCTCGCCAACTCAACTACCTGCACTTCTGGGTTGATAAGCAAAAGGCCGCCTCTAAAGAAAACCGCTGGCAGAAAGACTTCCGTGATGCCGACGGCGATGGCCGCACGTTCTCATACCGCGATTACATCAAGAACGGCAAGAAAGTTTCGGATCGCTCAAGTTTCTTTATGTCAGAGATTGTCAACGTCTACCCAGACACTTTGGCGTGGATTTCAGACTTTACGTACTCATTCAACGAGCACCTTCACGACAACTACTTCTGGCACCCCGCATACGACGAGTACCCTGTAGTCGGTGTGAGCTGGAAGCAGGCTACCGCATTCGCCAACTGGCGGACGCACTACCGCAATACGTACTTGAAGCAAAACAACGACTTCATTGAGAACGAATTCCGTCTACCCACCGAGTCGGAGTGGGAATACGCAGCTCGCGGAGGCTTTGAATTGACAACCTATCCATGGGGTGGTCCCTACACCACCAACAGCAAGGGTTGCTTCCTAGCCAACTTTAAGCCTGGTCGCGGTAACCTCGTTGCAGATGGCGGATTCCACCCCGTACGCGTTCACAGCTACGAGCCTAATGGATACGGCCTCTACGATATGGCCGGTAACGTAGCCGAATGGACGAGTACCGCATGGGATGAAGCTTCGTACTTCTTTGTGGCTGACCTCAACCCTGACTTCAAGTACAATGCTGCTGAATCGGACCCCGTCACCTTGAAGCGCAAAGTAATTCGCGGTGGTTCGTGGAAGGACGTTGCGATCTTCATGCAAAATGGCATGCGCGACTACGAATACCAGGATACAGCGAAGTCCTACATTGGATTCCGCACCGTTCAAAGCTTCCTCGGTCGCGATCGCAAAGATTTTTAAGAACAACCAACAACCCTCTCAATCTTAACCTCAACATTTCTTCACCATGGCTTTAATTGATGTAAACGGTAAGCGCTTTAAGAACTTCATGACCAAACTTTACGGTTTGGGAGCGGCCGTTGTAATTATGGGTGCTCTGTTCAAGATCATTCACCTCAAGGGTGCAGATTTGATGCTCATCATTGGTTTGACTACTGAGGCCGTCATCTTTGCGATCTCTGCTTTTGAAGCTCAACCCAAAGAGTACGATTGGACGTTGGCATACCCCGAACTTGAAAACGAGCCTGCGAAAGAAAAGAAAGTACGCCGTTCTACTGGTACCGTTACCCAAGAGCTTGACCGCATGCTCGAGGAAGCCAAAATTGGTCCCGAATTGCTTGATAGCTTATCAAGTGGCATGCGCAAATTGAGCGAAACCGCTTCATCATTGAACAAAGCCACGGACGCCGCGGGTGCCACTGCAGCCTACAGCGAGCAGTTGGGTGCAGCCGCCAAGAACATGGAGGCTTTGAATGCCCTCTACGCCGTTCAACTAGAGAGCTCTGCGAGCCAAATGGAGGTTCAAAGTGCGGTGCTTGAGAAGCTCGGTGCCTCTGCCCAAAGCGCAGAATCACTGTCTGCAGAAGTTGCGAAGCTCAGCCAAAACCTTGCTCAACTGAATTCCGTGTACGGAAACATGCTGACCGCAATGAGCGCTCGCGCCTAATTGAATCTTCACTTCGCAGACAATTCCTTGTAAACTAGATACGAACTAACTAATGGCATCAGGCACTATTTCTCCGCGGCAAAAGATGATCAACATGATGTACCTCGTGTTGACAGCGATGCTCGCCTTGAACGTTTCAAAGGACATCCTGCGGGTACTCGCCAAGCTTGACCTCGGAATGAATGCTACCGTTACGACGGTAGAGCGCGGCACAGCTACGCTGTACGAAGCCATTCAAGCTCAGGTTTCAGAAAACCCACGTGCGGTGCCCATCAACGAGCGCGCCAAACAAGTCAAATCTGAATCAGATGCAATTTTTGCTCTTTTGGCTTCCACCAAAGAGGAAATGATCGCATTGACCGGAGGTTTGGACGAAGAAGGCCGCTACAAGGGCGCGGACAACCGTGACATTCCTGAAAACTACCTCTTGAATGACAAGAGCATTGGTGGTCAAGGCAAGGCTAAAGAGATCAAGGAGAAGCTTACCGCCTTTCGCGCGTTCCTAGAAGGCCAGTCCGACGGTGATGAAAACATGAAGCGCATCATTGACGAAACCTTTTTATTTGAAGATGAAGTGGTTGAAGGCAAAAAAATGTCGTGGGAACGTGCCACGTTTGCGGAACTTCCGCTTGCGGGTGTCGTACCATTCCTCACTGACCTTCAGTCACGTGTTCGCCGAATGGAAGCCAAAACGATTGAGCACTTGTACGGTCAAATCGATGCCAATACCTTGAAGTTTGATAATGTCCGTGCCGTGGTGATGCCGAAGAGCACGTACGTTACGCAAGGTGACTACTTGGAGGCCGATGTATTTCTTGCTGCATACGATAAAGGCCGCAATCCTGAGTTCCGTGGTGTTACGCCCCAGTCTATTGAAGAAGGCGTGGGTAAGATTCGCATCCAAGGATCAGGTAATGGTTCTAAAACGCTGAAGGGTAGCATGCGTGTTCCTGGAGGCGACAAGGACTACCCATTTGAATTGACCTACACCGTTGCACCGCCGAGCGTGGTAATTGCAGCAACAAAAATGAATGTACTCTACCGCAATGTGGACAACCCCATTGAGGTATCGGTTCCGGGTGTTGCTCCTGAAAACCTAATGGTTTCTGGGCCAGGTATTTCTGGTAAATCAGGTAACTACATGGCCAACG
>CAIJMB010000020.1 GCA_903821715.1 uncultured Flavobacteriales bacterium | reverse complement strand
CCCCGGTAGCCACGGGCACGACAGACGACCTAGAAGCCATCACCGGCCCGAGCGGTCGCACGTATGTCGTGATGTTTCAACCAACCACGAGCGGCTACAGCCCACGTTTGCAAGTGCTTAATGGACAAGGGGTTCCGCGCCTTGGCACCAATGGAATGCAGTTCAACACGACTACGTCGATGAGCACCTACACGGTGACCTGGGATATGCGCTTGGATGCGCAAGAGCACGTCTACATTGGCTTTACCGGTACCGGCAACACGGACGCCGTTGTACACCGACTGGACAGCACTGGCAACCATGTTTGGAGTCCCTCAGGCGTGGCCCTGGGGCAGGGATACGACGTAAAGCTCCTACCATTGGCCAACGGCGACGTGATGACCGGCTGGATTGACGCCAACGGCGGCGGAGCCAAGCTCCGCAAGATTGCCGCCAACGGAAGCTTTGCGTGGCCGGCGGCTGTAACGGTTCCGTCGCCCACCGGAACCGGACAAGTCAACATCGGCGAGATGCTGGAGTACAGCAACGGAGACGTGCTCGTCATTTACTACGTGCGGGCCAGTTTTGGCCCCTCTGCCCTGCCCTACGCCCAACGTTATACTGCGGCCGGAGTAGGCGTGTGGCCCCAACCGAAGGCGCTGACCAACGGCTGGTACGTGTACAGCAACCGCCGCTTTCCGCTCACGCAGCGCGGCGACACGGCCTACTTCGGAATGGCTGCCGCTTCAGGCCTCGACCTTCAGTGCAAGGTGCAGCGAATCAATCCGTTGGGCGGACTTCCCTGGGGCGTGAACGGCAAGGAGTTTTCGACACTCGCCAACATGTACGAGCGGAATTTGACCCTCGGAATCGCCCCTGACGACGACTACCTGTACGTGGCGGCCGAGGTGACTCCGACCAGCCAAGGTCAAATGGGCACCATGATTCAGAAGCTGCACCTGCGCAACGGCGCGATGCCGTGGGGCGCCACGGGCCGCACCGTATTCAACATCAGTTCGCGCGACCAGAGTCCTCAAGGCAAACTGGGTTTTGTCGACAGCAAGCCTGTATTTGTGTACAGCGACGGGTTCAACAACGGCGGAACCCCAGTGCGCTTGCTCGCCGCATTTCTCGATACAGCGGGGGCCTTGGTAGACACGATTCCGATGGCCACCTACGCCGCGTCCAAAGGCCGCGTGCACCTCAGCGGAACCACGGGCTTTGACGTCACCGCCGTGTGGTCTGAAGACCGCGGCAACGGAAGCCTCGCCTTTGCCCACCGCATCAACCGCACCCCCTGCCCTGCGGTACTCGCTGGGGCCGACTGGGGATCATCGCTCGATTCTGCGTGGCTATGGTTCACTGGCAGCGGAGCCGATTCGCTCTATTGGACCTTGGGCGACGGCAGCAGCGCATCGAGCATGCCCACTGACACCCTTCAGCACACGTACGCCGGCAATGCTAGCTACACGGCCTGGGTCTATGCCTACCGGGATTGCGGAAACGTGGATTCCGCCTCAGTCAACGTGGTGATTTCGGGTATCGGAATGGGTGAACACCATGCCCGTTCGCTCGAGATTAGCCCAAACCCGAGCCGCGGAACCATCGTTAACCACAGCCACAAACTCGGACATGCTGAAGTTGTCAATGCCCACGGTCAGGTCGTCTCGGTGCGCTCAAGCTGGCCCGCAGGCGAAGCTTGGGTTCTTCCAAGCGACGTGCCCAATGGCTGGTTCATCATTCGCAGCGGCACGCTTGCCGAACGCATACTGATACAGCGCTAAGGACGCGACGCACTCACGAAGAGCGGTAGGCCACTTCGTGGTAGGTTTTGGAATGCGGGCCAAAGAATAGCCTAGCAAAAATCCGCATTGCGGCAAGGCCGTCCACAACAAAGCTCACCGCGAACAGCACGGCCAAACCCAATTGATGGTCTCCGATGTGTGCAAAGAGTAAGTCTTCGCCCAAAAAGGCTGTGGTGATGGGGAATCCGGAGATTCCGAGGCTCGCCAGCAGCACCACAAACGAGGTCCGCGGGTATTCGTAGTAGTGTCCGTGAAAACGGGTAAGGTCAATTCCGCCTTCGCGGAGCCGCATGTGCTCAAGAGCAAAGACTCCGACGAGGGCGGCTATATAGATTCCGCCCAAATACAAAAAGGTCGAGGCCACGTCAAAGTCCGCGTTAAAGGCAATCGCCAAGGCAATGAACGTGTGGTTCATGACGATGAGAAACCAGGCCAAGCGCGCGTGACGGCGCTCCGAAAACGCTTTGAGTACCGAGGCCACCGCAATGGATGCGGCCACGTAGGGCATAGCGGGTACCAACCACCCCGGCATGAATTCGGGGCGGAGCAAGAAGGCCACCATAACCATAATCATCGGGCCAAATAGGGCCATGGCGCTGGTCACAGTGAGAAAGCCGAGCATTTTGCCAGCTTTTTTCAATGGGTTCCATAGGCTTTGGTACATGAGCGTATCCAAGTTGAATTCATTGAGCGACAGCACGTAGAGGGTGTCGCGAAGTCGGCTCGGAAGAATTCGTTCCCTGCTCGAGTGACTGGGGTCAAACCCAAAGAGCTGCTCACGAATTTGGTAGGTCACTACCGACGGAGAAATCAGCAGCTGGTAGGTTCGCAAAAGGGCGTTTCCTGAAATGTGAATTAAGGCAAGGGTGTTCCATCCGAGCGCAATTTCAATGAAGATGACCCCGATTTGTGCCGCTGAGGCGTACGCAATCTGGGCTTTAACCGACGACTGAACTCGGGCAATTCCGGTGGCCACGAGGGCGGTGGAGAGTCCGATTCCGACCACAATCCATGCAAAGCCAGGCAGTTCCATCCAAAACGCATGGGTGCGAATCAAGATAAAGGCCCCCATGTGCACCGACAGGGATCCGTAGAAAATGGCGCTCGAGGGGGTTGGGCCCTCCATCGCCCGCGGAAGCCAGGTGGTAAACGGCAGCTGAGCGGACTTGGCCATTGCGGTCAGTAGCAGCATGAGGCCGATTACCCAGGCCATTCCAGCGTGGTCCACCACGTGTTCGCGCACGAGGTCGTGCATTTCGAGCACGGTAAACGGAACGTTGGCGTGCCAGAAGTGGTGGCTCATCCACATGGCGAGCAGTAGTCCGACGTCCGCGATTCGATAGACCGAAAAGACCTTCAGCGCATTCTTGACTGGCAGGTAGCGGTCGCGGTAGAACGCGATGAGGAGGAACGACGACACCCCAAGGACTTCCCAGCCGGCAAAGAGGGTTTCGAAGTTGCCCGCGACGACTGTCAGCGTGTAGCCCATGTAGAAAAACCACACATTGGCAAAAAAGCGCGCGTAGCCCTTTTCGCGGTGCATGTAGACCGAGCTGTAGGTGACCACGAGGGTAAATAGAGCTGAACCCAAGAGCAAGAAGACCGCCGCGATGTAGTCCAAGTGAATTGCTATAACGAACTGGTAGTCCGACGACGTGTACAGGCTAAGGTTGAGGTCCGTCCAGGGTACTCGGCCGCGCCCAAGCCACACCGCCACCGCGCCAAGCACAGTGACAAAGTGAGTAAGTGCCGCTCCGATGGACCAGCGCGAAATCAGGCGTTCTGCCCGCGCCGGGAGCAGCAGCACCACGAAGTAGGCCAAAAATGGAGCTAACGTGATGCATAGTAACAAATTATTCATTTCAAGCAGATGGTTTAATCACGTGGACGGGGATGTTTTCGCGCGTCGTCGCCGTAAGCAGCGAAGGATTGGACGTTACGGGCAGTTCGCGGGTGAACGGCTCGTAGGCTTGAAAACCCCCGCCCGGCACATAGCGGTAGGGGGTCATAGATTCGGGGTCGATGGCCACAAAGTGAATCCATGCCGCATCAAACCAGGCGCGGGTAGCGGGGGCACGGTCGAGCACCTTCTGGACGATGCCTCGTGACTGCACCACCACCAGCAATAGGCGAAGGGGATCGTGCACTTCAATCATCTGGCTGGGCAGGCCTGGGCGCAAGTCGCCGTCAATTCCATTGGCCACACCGATAAGGCCCATGACGTTGTGCGGAAGCTTGGTTCCGGCCCCCAAGCGTTGGTTATCCACCCTTGAGAAGTAGTACTCGAGGTTGATTCCGCCGCACACGGGAGCCGCTGCACCGAGTATCGCCTGGAGACCGAGGCCTTCAGGGTCTTTGGCGGGGTCATAACTGTTCAAAAAGGCCCTTCGGTCCAAGAACACATGGTCGGTGACGGTCCGCGGCGCTACGATGGCCAAGGCGTTGGTCGCGTGGTTAAGCTCGGGGCGGGGCTCAAACAGCGAGGTCGAGCGTCGCTGCACGTGGGTCCGTGCGGCCGTGGCTGACGTTCCCAGCGGAACCGCTACAAACCGCCGCGCTCGTTCTTGGGCGTTGACGGCGCTCGCGTGTTCGCAGTCCAAGGCAAAGGCCTGGTGCGGGGCACGGAGCTCGCTAGGGATGGCATCGGTGTCGTAGAACGCGATCTCGTCGCGTGTGGTGTCCCTCAGGGCCGGCACGAAGTGGGTGGTTGGCGGAATCTGGATTCCGCGCTCTGCCAGAACCGCCCGAACTTCGGGGTTGTTGGCCATGCTGCAGTACGCCCTCGAGTTCACGGAACCGGCGCGCCCGCTACAGGCTCCGCAGTCGTAGGCCGCGAAGTGCGGATTGTTGGTCGAACTAGCGCCGTGGCCCACGATATAGACCAAGGGAGCAAAGTCCGAGGTCAAGCCCGTAGTGGTCAGCACACTCGCGACGCGGTCGGCCATTTCACTTAGTTTGTAGCCAATTTGCAGTCCGTGCTCATGGGCTCCCTCGTAGACCACACTTAGTGATGACTTGGGGTCGACGTGGTCAAAGGCGAGCGAGGTTCCGGCCTGCTTGCTGGGCCGAATGAGGTGGCGCGCCAACTTGAAGAGGGCCAAAAACCCGAGTGTTTGGGTGAGCAACCACCCTCCGAGCACGGAGTGCGAACCTTTTTCGAGGTTGCGTTCCTTGGGGCGCGCTACAGTTTGGGTTGACTTGATTCCGTGCTTGGGCGTCACCGGAGCCGGGCACACTTTCACCGGAAACTTAGCGCCTTCAGGCAAGTAGTAGGTGTCGATGCCAAAAAAGCCCGGAGTTCCGTAGGTCTGAATGCTGGGGTTGACCGCTTCGAGGTGGCGGCGAAACGAGCATTCGCGGTCGTCGATGCAAAAAAATGCTTGGACTTTGGGAGACGTCTTGGCCACAGCAAACTTTGCCCCTTCGCGCATTCCGAGCAGCACGGTGTCGTAAAAGCTCCACTCCATGGCTTCTTGCCAGTACTTCAGGACCTGATCTTTTTCGCTGAACTCAATTGGAGCAAAAAGGTCTTCGGGGCGCCCGTCCAAATAGGCTGCAAGGGGCTTGACCGCAAGGCCCTCGTGGTGGAGCAGGGCATCCCACTCCAGAAGGAGCTCGACCAAGATAAAGTCCTCGAGGCGCACGGGGCGCTGGTCCAACAGACTGTGGGGCAGGTCTTCGATTGTAGAAACCATGCCCGACCAACCTTGGTGCGCGAACTGCTGGTCAAAGAGGTAGTGTCCGTATAAAGACGGGTCTCCCACCACCTTATTCAGGGCGTCCTCAAGCTGAAATTGCGGGTCGCAGAGTGCCGTACGTGCTTCGGAACTGTAAAAGAGACTCGCCACCGAAGAGCGTTCCAGCTCGGCTACCGCCTCGCGAAACGTACTGGTGCGCGATTCTGGAAACGTCCACATCGCAATTCCTTGATCGAGGTAGCTGTTGATCAGGCGAAACAAAATGGGGTGAACCAAGGCGTCCAAGTCGATACCGCGGATGCGCTTCCAGGTTCCGCGCAAGTGACCAATTCGCTCAAAGCTTTCTTGGTGGTAGTCTGTGAACTGCATTTTTTGCCACCAAGCGACCTTTTCGACTTCGGGCAGTTCGCACAGCGCAAAGTCCACGGCCCCTTGTGAAATTTCGCCTCGGCCAAAGCGGGCTCGGTAGTCCCACAGCGGAAGCGTCGTTTTGTACCCAAACAGCGTGTTCGACTTTTTGAGTCCTATGAAAAATTCATCCTGCTGAAAGGCGTGCAGTGTGTTGTGGTGCACAAAGTCCTTGAGCGGAGCCTGAGCAGGCAAATAGTGCTTCAGCTCATGAAGCACGTGGTGCTTGTCGAAATGCATGTCCATTAGTTCAGGTATACTTGGTACTGAAGTGTAAACTCGCTGCGGCGGGCGGTGGCCTCGGCCAACCCCGCCGGCGTTGCCTCGCCATACACCGGACGGACCCCCCAGTCAAAGCTCATCTTGCTCTGGTGACCGTGCTCGAGGAGGTTGACCCCAAGGTGGGTGATCCACATAGGACGCTGCAGCCGGTCGGACTTCGCCCTGCGAGCCGAAACATAGGGCTGTAGGCGCACGGCCTCCTCCCCGCGGTCGGGACTTACCCAAGCCGCCTGAAGGTACCATGAGGTCCCGGTGGTGAACATGGGGTAGGCATTCCCGGTTCCGCCAAGCGACGCAGAAGGATTCAAGCTTCCATTGGCAGGATTCATGATGCCGTTGTTACGCTGGTATCCGGGTCCGTAGTCGGTGGCAAAAAACCCAAAGTAGCCTGAAAACGCCGCGTGCCGGGTGCCGTAGGGATGCTCGGCAAAGAGCGCCACCGAGGCCATAGTCATCGCGTGCTCGAGCGTGTCGGATCCGTTCCGGGACCACATAGCATTTGCCTGGTGAATCGCACCCGCCTCAAGGTTGAGGATGCGCTTGGTACCCAGGTAGGTTCCCGCCATGTAGGGCGTGGTGTGGGGCTCGCGCTCGGCGAAATTCCAGATCAGAAGCCCTTGATACTGAAGGGCGGCCGACCGCGGATCATAACTGGCGTGCTCGCTCAAGCTGGGACTGGATCCCGAAGAGGCGTATGCAAATGGCGTCGTAACCGCAACCCGGTAGTCGAGCTGAGCCACCTGGCCCCGGGTGTAGAGGCTGAACTTGCGCGAGAACTGGTCGGTTTGGTCGACCGTGGCCTGAGCAAATACCGGCACGTCGAGCGTCGAAATGCTCGCGATTGCCGGCTGACTGAACCGACTAAAGCCGTTGAGTATACTCAGCCCCGCTCCCACTTTGAGCTGGTCTTGGACTGAAAACCGTCGCTCGATCACCGCGTCGTGTACGAAGAGCTGGTTTTTGCGGTTGCCCCCGTTGCCCGGCGAAAGCGCATTCACGTTGTTCATTCCGATTTGGCTGTAGAAGAACACGCGGGGGGTTACCTGTCCAAAAATCTGCACGCGGGTGCGGCGCAGTCCAATGTCGGCAGTCCAGTCCTTGGGGGTCCCGTTGACGGCCGTTCCCGGGTTGCTCTGGTTGGCGCGGACCCAAACTTGGTTGAGTCCGGTCCACTGCACGTAGGCGGTTCCCGAGGCGTTGAGCGGAGTCCGCAATGCCTGCGCGCCTGCGCGGCCCACGGCCCCCACCCCTAGGGCGGCGGCCAGGGCAAGGATTCGCAATCCCCGCTTCATTTTTTCACCACTCGAGTGGAAAGCTCGTGCTTGCCCAGCGGCTTCGCGTCTTCGGGGTAAAGCACCTCGAGGTGTCCGTTGGCCCGTTCCACTTCGTGCTGCACCGCGTGGATGAGCTCCATCGTGCTGTGGTCCAGCATCTTCGCCTTGCGGGCGTCGACCACCGCGTGCGAGGCCGTTTTAAGCGGTTCTAGCGTTTTGCCCAGCTTCAAAATATTAGCAAACGAAAACGCCCCTTCGAGTTCGACGTGCTCGCCTTCATCCCGGCGCTCCGTGTGGATTTGGGCGCGGGTTACGCTTCGCAATTTGCCCTTCAAGCTGAATACTTGGAGCAAAAACTCGACGGCGATGCCGGCAAAGATTCCGACCAGTAAATCTTCGGCCAGAGTAAGCACGATCGTTACCAAGAATACCACTAATTGATCCCAGCCAATTTGAAACGTACTGCGGAAGAGTTTGGGGTTGGCCAATCGGTACCCGGTGAAAATCAGCATTGCGGCGAGGGCGCTGAGTGGAATCATTTGAAGAAGTCCAGGCAGCAACGCGACAAAGAGCAGTAGCGCGAGCCCGTGGTAGAAATTGGCCCACCGGGTTTGGGCACCGTTTGATACGTTTGCGCTGGAACGCACGACTTCGGCGATCATGGGGAGTCCGCCCAGAAGGCCCGAAACGCTGTTGCCCAAACCCACGGCGAGCAGGTCGCGGTTGGCGTCGGACTTGCGGCGGTATGGATCTAGGCCGTCAACGGCTTTTACTGTCAGTAACGATTCTAAACTTCCGACCAAAGCAAACATGAGGACATACTTCCAGGTCACCGCAGAGCCTACAAGTCCGAAATCAGGAAGGACAAATCCCGAAGCAAAGGACTCTGGAAGATGGACCAAGAATTTAGGATCCAAGACAAAGTAGGAACCTAAACCAACTCCGAGCACTAATACAATCAATTGGGGCGGAACAGCAGCTTTAAACTTCTTGAGGGGAAGCCAAGCATACCCGAAGAGCAAGGCAAGACTTGAAAGACCCACGATGGCATCGTGGGTGTCGGCCCTGCGAACGAGTTGTGGCAGCTCAAGTAGCAATGCAATTGGTGTTTTACCCTCAGGGGTCGCACCCAGCAGCACGGGAAGTTGCTTGGCAATTATGATGATTCCAATGGCTGCAAGCATTCCATGGACGGCTGAGGTCGGAAAGAAATCGACATAGCGCCCAAGCTTAAGGATTGCAAATCCCACCTGAACCAGTCCTGTAATAGCAACTACAGCCAAGGCATAGCGGTAGCCGGCCGCCGCGTCTCCACGACCAAGCTCAGCCACAGCTGCAAACGCGATAGAAATTAATCCAGCTGCTGGGCCTTTGATCGAAAGGCGCGAACCCATCATTGGACTTACCAACAGTCCGCCTACCATGGCAGTTATAACTCCGGCGAAGGGCGGGAATCCACTCGCAATGGAGATTCCAAGGCAAAGAGGTAGCGCAATGAGAAAAACCAAAAAACCCGCCGTAAGGTCTTTGGCATAATGAGCCTTTAGACCAGCTAGGCCATCTTTAGGCAAAATTTTTGACATGAGTAATTAGAAAAGAGCATTAAAAAACCAAGATCAAAGACGCATCCGGAAGGGTGCGACCGTATCAGGGTTATAGCTCAAATCCTAAAAACTTCGTACTCGAGGTAGAGAACTTTGGGATTAGGGAATTTTGCTCTACTCGGGAGTAGACCATTCTGCCGGGCGCTGAACAAACCAAGTTTCAGGTCACACTTGTATCGCGCGTCGTCGAGTGCGAGAAACTTGGGTGGGTCTAAATCGGACTCACTTGCCTCCTCGCCCTCGGTTTCAACATTGAGTTCTTTTGATAATTCTTTGCTACCGGCTAATCTCTGAAGGTCATCACCGGCGAAATCTGTGACAACTAAAACCCCTTTAGGCTGGCGAACTTCTTTGTGGGTATACCCGGCGATAATCGATCCCACCAAAATCCACATTGCCACAACGAGTAGGTGTAGCGATGGGATCCAACGATTTTTCTTTAAAAAATGGTACATGGGCAATTCAGCATGCAAATGTCGTTCATTTTTGAAAATCTGGCACTGTAGAAGTTGAGGTCGTGCATTAGGTTTACATAATGAACCATTACTGGAACCAGCGCTTTGCCGAAGCCGAATTCGCCTACGGTGAAGCGCCCCATATCAGCTTGGCTGAGCAGTTTTGCACACCCGGTTCGGGCCGCGTACTCTGCCTTGCCGAGGGCCAAGGGCGGAATGCGGCTTACCTCGCGGGTCTAGGATACAATGTCACCGCGCTGGACTTTAGTGAAGTAGGCCTTCAGCGCGCCCAAGAACTGGCGGCGCGCAGCGGCGTGACGATTCACACCCTTCAGGCAGACCTGAGCGCCTATGTGTTTGATCCCGAGGCCTGGGACGGAATCGTCTCCATTTTTGGCCACCTGCCAGCGCCCTTGCGCGCTCGGGTCAATGCCCAACTCCACGGCGCGCTCAAGCCCGGCGGATGGCTTCAGCTCGTGGGCTACCACCCCAAACAACTCGAGTACGGCACCGGCGGTCCGCAAGAACTAAGTATGCTCTACACCGTTGATGGACTAAAGGCTGAACTCGGCCCCGGATGGACCTACGACGTTGCCGAATTGGTCGAACGCGAGCTCGAAGAGGGCCCCTACCACCGCGGCATGTCGGCCTTTGTGCACATTTTGGCCAGAAGCCAGCAACCAGTAACTAGCAACCAGCCCCTATGACTGACTTAGACATTGCCCGTTCCGTCACGCCCCAACCCATTGGCGAAATTGCTTCGCGACTCGGACTCCATCCCGAGCTGCTGGAGCCCTACGGCAAGACCAAGGCAAAGATTCCGCTCGAGGCCCTGCGCGAATCCCAGGGGCAGTTGGTGCTAGTGACGGCAATTAGCCCGACTCCGGCGGGCGAAGGCAAGACGACCGTGACCGTGGGCTTGACCGACGGCCTCAACCGCATCGGCGAGCGGGCAGCCGCAGCGCTGCGCGAACCCTCGCTGGGGCCGGTCTTTGGCATCAAGGGCGGAGCCGCGGGCGGCGGCCGTTCCCAGGTGATTCCGATGGAAGACATCAACCTGCACTTCACGGGCGATTTTGCGGCAGTTGAGAAGGCCAACAATTTGCTGGCCGCACTGATCGACAATGACTTGCAGCGCAAGAACCGCGTCGGGCTCGACCCCCGAACCATCGTGTGGAAGCGCGTGATGGACATGAACGACCGCGCCCTGCGGAACCTCGTGATTGGACTGGGCGGCAAGGCGGGCGGAGTTCCGCGCGAGAGCGGATTCAACATCACCGCGGCCTCTGAAGTCATGGCGATTTTGTGCATGAGCCGCGACCTCGACGACCTGCGTGCACGCTTCGGACGCATCTACGTGGGCGACACCTGGGACCGCCAGCCGGTGTTTGCGGCCGACCTCAAAGCCCCGGACGCAATGGCGATTTTGATGCGCGACGCGATTAAGCCCAACCTTGTGCAAACGCTTGAGGGCAACCCTGCGATTTTGCATGGCGGACCCTTTGCCAACATCGCCCAAGGCACCAACTCACTCATTGCCACTCGAATGGCGTTGGGTTTTGCCGACTGGGTGGTGACCGAGGCTGGGTTTGGTGCCGACCTTGGCGCCGAGAAGTTTTTGAACCTCAAGAGCCGCGCGGGCGGCCTGAAGCCCTCGGTCGCGGTGCTCGTAGCCACAGCGCGCGCACTCAAGTACCACGGCGGAGTAGCACTCACCGACCTGGGAACCCCCAATGCCGAGGCCGTGGCCCGCGGAAGCGCCAACTTGGCCAAGCACATTGAGAACCTGAAGTCGTTTGGGCTTCCGGTGGTCGTTGCGATTAACGCGTTTGCTGCGGATACGCCTGAAGAGCACGAAGCAATTCGCAGGGCTGCTGCCGCATACGGCGTCGAAGCGGTGCTCAGCGAAGGCTGGGCCCACGGCGGAGCCGGAACTGCTGACCTCGCGCGGGCCGTGGTGGCCGCATCGAAGGGGCCCGTGGCGCCCAAGTTTACCTACGACCTCAGGGATCCGATGGAAGAGAAAATCCGCAAAATTGCCACCCAGATCTATGGGGCTGACGGCGTGGTGTTTGCACCCGCAGCCAAGGCGTCAATCAAGCGTATGATTGAGATTGGACTGGGCGACCTTCCGGTGTGCATGGCCAAGACTCAAAAGTCGTTTACCGACAACGAAAAAATCCTTGGGCGCCCCACCGGCTTTGACGTGACCGTGCGCGGAATTGAGGTCAGCGCGGGGGCGGGATTCGTGGTACCGCTGCTCGGCGACATGCTGCGGATGCCGGGATTGCCAGAGGTTCCGGCGGCCGAGCACATGAAGATTGACGGGGCAGGAAGAATTGAGGGACTGAGTTAAGTCTGTAGACGCGTGTTTAAACACGTTAAATGCGTACCTTTGCCGCATGAACATTGTCGCATTCGGAGCTTCCTACAGCCGCACCTCTATTAACCGCCAGTGGGCGGAATTTGTCGCCCGCCAACTTCCAGGCGCTGCTACGGTCCGTGTACTCGATTTAAACGACTACGACTTGCCCGTATACACGGTTGAGCGCGAGCAAGAGCTGGGAATTCCGGAGTCGGTAGGTCGGTTTGTCGCCGAGCTGCTGGCTGCCGATGCTGTCGTGGCGTCGTTTGCCGAATACAACGGATCCTACACGGCCGGATTCAAAAACCTATTCGACTGGGCCTCGCGCCACACACTTAAAATGTTTGAGGCCAAGCCCACCGTACTTCTTTCGGCGGCCCCTGGACCTCGTGGTGGACTGACGGTACTGCAGTCTGCGGTAGAGCGATTCCCGCGCCACGGCGCTGAAGTTGTGGGCAGCATGGCCCTTCCGCGCTTCAAAGAATCGTTTCACCCTGAGCATGGCCTGACCGACGAAGCCCTTCGTGCCGAACTCGACGCCCTTCTTGCCCAGTTTGCGGCCGCGGTAGCGGCTCCGCGCCAAGCCTAAGTGATGGCGCGAATCCTCGCGGTCGGAACCCACCCCGAAGTCATGCCCGTAATTGAGCGACTGCTTCGCAGCCAGGACGGCTGGGAACCAGTAGTGGCGTTCGATGCGCCAGAGGCCCTCGCCGCCCTACAGACCATCCAGCACTTTGACGTCGTACTCTTGGGAGCTGGACTCAGTTCCAAAGAAGAAGCCGACCTGCACAGCGCAGCAAGTGCTCTGTCGCCCAAAGTACCCGTCGTCGCCCACTACGGAGGCGGAAGCGGACTACTCTTCGCCGAGATCTGGGGAGCGCTTGGAACGCACGGAGACTATCTTTAGCTGAGTGAAACCCATTGATGCCCTCCTTGGCTCATGGAATCAGCTTCATGCTTTAGATTCCCTAAGTAGCAACTCCATAATAGGCCTAGCCCGCACGCATGGCATGCACCGCGGCGACGTCATCCAGCCCGTGGGCCAGCCCTGCCGAAACCTGTACTTTGTGGCTGAAGGTTCCGTACGAATTCACAGCGTGCACCAGGGCCACGATGTGACCGAACGCATTGTACTCGCCGGTGGATTTGCTGCGCGAGGCGAAAGTTTGTTTGACCAAAGTCCCGTGGACAAAGGCATCGAATGCCTCTCAAGCGGAACCCTCGTGGCCTTGCCTACTCCCGCCCTGTTCGCCGCTTTTGAGGCGCACCGACCCCTTGAACGAGCGTTTTACAAAATGATTGAGCAGGACTACGTCCGACAGATTAAACGTTTGGAACGCATTCAAACGCTTACCCCCGCGGATCGCTACGCGCGACTCGTTGCAGACGAGCCCGAACTGCTGCAAGAGGTTCCACTCAAACATCTGGCGAGCTACCTCGGCGTTACCCCAGAGAGTCTTAGCCGAATCCGCGCCCGCCGAACTTAACAATCGTCAAGGCGCACGCAGGTGGCAGCTCGGAGTTTTGCCCCATGCCTTCACCCCAACTCGGCCTTCGCCTCAACCTCGGCCAATTTAGCCTTTTGGTACTGATCAACGCCCTCGTAGGGGCCATGGTCGGGATGGAGCGCAGCATCATTGGGCCCCTCGCTGAATCGAGGATTGGCCTGACGAGCACGGCGGTACTGATGCAGTTTTTGGTGGCCTTCGGACTTGCTAAGGCCGTGGCCAACTACGCGACGGCATGGCTGGCTCCGCGCTTCGGGCGCCGCTGGGTGCTGCGGTTGGGCTGGTTGCTGGCGCTTCCGGTGCCGTGGATGCTCGGATGGGCGCCAAACTGGGGCTGGGTTGTCGCCGCAAACGTTTTACTCGGATTCAACCAAGGACTCGCTTGGAGCAGCACCGTGGTCATGAAAATGGACCTCGTCGACGACCGCCAGCGCGGACTCGCCATGGGCCTCAACGAATTCGCAGGCTACCTCGCCGTGGCGGTGGCTGCCGGGGCCACGGGTTGGGCTGCGCAGCACTACGGCCTGGGTCCGCACCTCTTTATCGCCGGCGGAATCACTGCGGCCCTCGGAACCCTCTTGAGCTTTACCGCCGTGCGCCGCACCGAGGGCCATGTCGCCAAGGCCGCCGCAAACTCAACGATCGAGCGGCTCTGCTGTCCCTTTGCCCAAACCACCTGGAAGCACCCCGCCCTCGCCAGTATTTCACAGGCTGGACTCGTCAACAACCTCAACGATGCCTTAGTATGGGGATTTGTCCCGGCACTCCTGTGGGCCAAGGGATTCAGTCTTAGCGAAATCGGACAAGTTGCGGCGGTCTACCCCGCCGTATGGGGCATCGCCCAACTCGCCACGGGTCCGCTTGCCGACCGATTCTCAGCCCGCAACCTGATTGCCCTCGGGATGCTCGTTCAAGTCCTTGCCCTTGCCACGATGCCTTGGCTCGACAGCCCCGCAGCCTGGACCGCCGCCAGCGCCGTGCTTGGCTTGGGTACGGCCTTGGTCTACCCCACCTTTTTAAGCGCCGTCGCCGAGTGGACCCACCCGTCGGACCGAGCTACTGCCCTCGGAATCTTTCGCTTTTGGCGCGACCTCGGGTACGCCGTCGGCGCCCTATTGGTGGGCGGAATCGCCGCCACCACCTCTGCCCAAGCCGGAATCCTCACAGTAGCTGGACTCACCCTTGCCAGCGGACTACTTGTGGCGGTTCGCATGCCCACAAGAACTAACTTTAGTAAATGAATCCTACCCACCTCCACATCATTTTGGTGCACGTGCCCGTCGCGGCGCTGCTCTTTGGGGCGCTTAGCCTCAAAATCGGAACCTTTTGGAAGTCCCGCCACGCCCAAATCTTGGGCTACGCGACGATTTTTGGCGGAATCCTCGCCGCATTCGCCTCCGGAGCCACCGGCGAAGAAGCCGAAGAGGCGCTCGAAGCCTTGGGCGGATTTTCGCACGACCTCATTCACGCCCACGAAGAGGCCGCCGAAGGCTTTATGTTCGGAATTTGGTCGCTCGCGGCCGTTGCGCTGATCGGGTTTGTTCTCCTACTTCGCAACCACTCCAAAGCCACCCTCTTCGCCTGGATCGTCCTCATCTACGCTTCGATTGTTTCGTTGGGCGGAATGCGCGTAGGCTACCTCGGCGGCCAAATCAGCCACCCGGAAGCGTACGAGCAGCCCGTATCTACGCCTGATGTACATGATGAAGACTAAGTTCGCGGCCTTAGCCCTCGCAGCGAGCCTTGGCGCCACTGCCCAAATTGCCAATCCGGGATTTGCCGACAGCACCACCGGAGTTCAAATTGACAAGGTCCACCTGTCCGGATACCTCGATACCTACATCGGGTTCGGCCCGCGCACCGCGGGAAGCATGCCCTATATGGTCAGTTCCGCACGAATTGGCGAGGTCAACGTGAACCTTGCGGCGCTTGACCTTCGCTACCAGTCGGACCGCGTTCGCGCCCGAGTTATGCCGGGATGGGGCACCTATATGGACGCGAACTACGCGCCGGGTGATCCACGGCTAGTGGAGGCTAGTGCCGGATTCCGCCTCAAAACCCGCCGTGAAGTGTGGCTCGATGCCGGGATTTTGGGTTCACCCTTCACCAACGAAAGTGCGATTTCTAAGGACCACCTGATGTACACGCGGTCGCTGGCGGCGGAATATGTTCCGTACTACCTGAGCGGCATCAAACTGAGCTACCTGCCGAGTGCACGCTGGAACTGCTACGCCTACCTCGTGAACGGGTGGCAGCAAGTGCGCGATCAAGTGCGCGGACCTGCTCTTGTACTGCAGTCTGAGTTCCGTCCCCAATCCAACGTGCTCGTCAACGGCAACCTGTATCTGGGCCGTGAGGCAACGACATCGGGCCAAGTGGGCCTTCGCGCGTTTGCCGATGTGTACGTGGTTCGGCAGATTGGAACCCGTTGGCGGACCACCGCCGACGCCTATGTAGGTCGCCAGCAAACCGGCAACGAAGCGCATTGGTGGGCCCAAGCCAACTTGATTGCGGAGCGCCGCTTCAATGAATCATGGCGCGCTTCTGGCCGATTGGAGTACCTGCACGACCCCCAGAACGTGGTGGTTGCGTACGATCGGGGCTACCCCGGGTTTCGCACCGCGGCAACCTCGCTCGGCTTATCCAGGTACCTCGACCACGGCCTACTGCGCCTGGAATCCCGCCTGTTTTACAGCGCCAACGATAGCTATCCGACGCGCGGATTGGGCAAGCTCGCTGGATGGGGCGTCGCGAGCTACACGGTCTGGTTCTAAAAACGAAGCCCCGCCATTACGGCAGGGCTCAATTTTTAAAATCCGGTTTTACCCGAATCAAAGCATGTCTGAAAATCCGGGTATAACCGGATTTCAAAAAACCTACGCGCGGTCGGAGTCCATGACCTTGGCCCAAGCCGCCACGAAGTCGTGAACGAACTTGTCGGCGCCGTCGGCGCAGGCATATACTTCGGCTACCGCACGAAGCTCTGAATTCGAACCAAACACCAGGTCGGCACGGGTGCCAGTCCACTTGACGGCTCCGGTCTTGCGGTCTCGGCCTTCGAAGTGGTCTTGGTGCGGGGTGGTCGACTTCCACTCGGTGCCCAGGTCGAGCAAGTTGGTGAAGAAGTCATTGGTCAGCTTGCCCGGATGGGTGGTCAGCACACCGGTGGTGCTGCCGTCCCAGGTGGCGCCGAGCACGCGCATTCCGCCCACGAGCGCCGTCATTTCGGGCGCGGTAAGGTTCAGCAACTGGGCCTTGTCGACGAGCAGGTGCTCGCCCATGGCGCCGTTGTGGCCCTTGTGGTAGTTGCGGAATCCGTCGGCTACCGGCTCAAGAACTGCGAACGAATCGACGTCGGTATGCTCCTGGGTCGCGTCGGCACGGCCCGGGGTGAACGGAACCTTCACGTCGCGGCCTGCATCCTTAGCGGCCTTTTCGATGGCGGCGCAGCCTCCGAGTACGATGAGGTCAGCCATCGACACTTTGGTGGCGCCGGCGGCGTTGAACTCCTTCTGAATACCCTCGAGCACGTCAAGTACTTTGTGCAGCTGCGTGGGGTGGTTGGCCGCCCAGTACTTCTGGGGCGCAAGGCGTACGCGTCCGCCATTGGCACCGCCGCGCATGTCGCTTCCGCGGTACGTCGAAGCCGAAGCCCATGCCGTGGTAACCAGTTCGGCAACGCTAAGACCAGAAGCAAGAAGCTTTCCCTTGAGCGCAGTCACGTCCGTAGCGCTCAAAGTTGGGTAGTTAACCGCCGGAATCGGATCCTGCCAAATCAGCGCCTCGGTCGGAACCTCTGTGCCCAAGTAGCGGTGATGGGGACCCATGTCGCGGTGCGTCAGCTTGAACCACGCACGGGCGAACGCGTCAGCGAACTCCTCGGGGTTCTCGTAGAAGCGGCGCGAAATTTTCTCGTAGGCCGGGTCAAAACGCAGCGCCAAGTCGGCGGTCGTCATGACGGGCTGGTGGGTCTTGCCGGCTACGTGGGCGTCGGGCACGGTTCCGGCTCCGGCGTCGCCCTTGGGCTTCCACTGCCACGCCCCTGCGGGGCTCTTGGTCAACTCCCACTCGTAACCAAAAAGGTTCTCGAAGTAGTTGTTGCTCCACTTGGTGGGCGTCGTCGTCCAGGCACCCTCAAGGCCGCTGGTCGTCGTGTCTTCAGAGTGGCCTTTGCCGTGGGCATTCTTCCATCCCTTGCCCATTTCTTCCATGGCGGCACCTGCTGGTTCGCGGCCTACGAGACCTGGATCGCCCGCTCCGTGCATCTTGCCGAACGTGTGTCCTCCGGCCACGAGGGCTACGGTCTCTTCGTCGTTCATGGCCATGCGTCCGAAGGTTTCGCGGACGTCGCGCGCCGAAGCGAGCGGATCGGGATTGCCGTTGGGACCCTCAGGGTTGACGTAGATCAGACCCATTTGAACGGCTCCGAGCGGATTCTCGAGGTCACGGTCGCCGGCGTAGCGCTCGTCACCGAGCATCTCGGTTTCGGAACCCCAGTAAATATCTTCTTCAGGCTGCCACACGTCGGCACGGCCTCCGCCAAAACCAAAG
This sequence comes from uncultured Flavobacteriales bacterium, assembly GCA_903821715.1. Classification (GTDB taxonomy): domain Bacteria; phylum Bacteroidota; class Bacteroidia; order Flavobacteriales; family Schleiferiaceae; genus TMED14. The sequence goes on along the minus strand of CAIJMB010000020.1, from coordinate 7,624 downwards.
GTCTTGAAGCCCATGGTTTCGAGGGCCACATTGCCCACGAGTACAAAAAGATCAGCCCACGAAAGCTTGCGGCCGTACTTCTGCTTGATTGGCCAAAGGAGCAAGCGCGCTTTGTCGAGGTTTCCGTTGTCTGGCCAGCTGTTGAGCGGAGCAAAACGATGGGTTCCGGTGCCGGCTCCGCCTCGGCCGTCGCTGATGCGGTAGGTGCCCGCAGCGTGCCATGAAAGGCGAATGAAGAAGGGACCGTAGTGGCCGTAGTCGGCAGGCCACCAATCCTGTGAGTCAGTCATCAGGGTCGCGAGGTCCTTTTTCACCGCCGCGAGGTCGAGGGTCATGAATTCTTTGGCGTAGTCAAAGTCGGCGCCCATCGGGTTCACCTTCTCGTTGTGCTGGCGCAAAATATTGAGTTTTACGCTGTTGGGCCACCAATCTTTGTTGGTTTTTCCGCTTCCGGCGGCAGCGACGGTACGCTCGCTGGTGAATGGGCACTTGCCTGTGCTTTGAGTATGGTCCATAATAGGGTTGGTCGTGACGTTAATGGTCTTAATAGAACCCCAAACCTAGCACTTTGTTTGATTTTTTTATCCTTTGGACGATAGTTTTTACCTATCGTTAATAGGGTGGCGGAACCTTCGGTCGCAGCACGTACTTTTCAGCTATGAATCCCGCTGTAGACACCGTACTTGAAGACGCTCCTCGCTGGAACCCCGAACTTAAGTTTCTGCGTGCGCTGGTGCTTCAGGCTCCGCTCGTGGAGGAAGTTAAATGGGGCCAGCCCTGCTACACGCACGAGGGCCGCAACATCCTCATTTTGGGCGGATTCAAAAACTACTTCGTGCTTTCGCTCATGAAGGGCGCTCTGATTCCGGATCCGCACGCGCTGCTCACTAAGCCGGGCCCAAACAGCGTCGAGGGCCGGTGGATGAAGTTCACGTCAATGGCCGAAGCCGAAGCCGCGGCGCCCTATGTGCTCGACTACGTGCTCGCCGCAATTAATGCGGAGCAGCAGGGCCTGCGCATTGAAAAGCCGGCGAACGAGTTTGAAGTTCCGGCCGAGCTCGAGGCGGCCTACGAGGTGACGCCAGGGCTGCGTGAAGCGTTTGAAGCGCTAACCGTGGGGCGCCAACGTGCCTACCTCATGTTTTTTACGGCCGCCAAGCAGTCGGCGACGGTGTCGGCGCGCATCGAGAAGTTCACGCCTCGGATTCTGCGAGGAAAAGGCATGAACGACTGCGTGTGTGGCCACAGCCAAAAAATGCCGGGCTGCGACGGGAGCCACAAGATGTACCCAGGCTCGGTGACGTGCTGAACTAGCTTGAGGAAACGAGGATTTTGATGGGCGGGATTGCGCCGGGCGCGGAGCGCCGGCGTGTTCCCGAGGGGGAGGCGCGCTGAGTTACCGGCAGTTTAATTGAATACCGGTCGGCGGTGCCGACCGAATTTTTGCGTTCCGTAGCTCACTAAAACTCGTTTTGACTCGCTCCGAAACGCAAAAATACCCGCCTCATTTGAGGCGGGTATTCAATTAAAATGCTGATTTTCAGCGGAGAGAGCGGGATTCGAACCCGCGATACAGTTTCCCATATACGCACTTTCCAGGCGCGCTCCTTCAACCACTCGGACACCTCTCCAGGGTGTGCCCCAAGCCCCGAATGGGGCTGTGGAATGCAGGGCGGCAAAGATACGCCGAGCAACAGGACTTCTGCGTGCGAACTGACATTATGACGGCCACCTGACCCTTGGAGAACGAAGGAATACAAATTGTGTTAGTACCCACATGATGTGGAATGCTGAAGACTTCGCGCAGGCCTGGAGCCGCGCCCTACCCATTGACCAATACCTAGATGACTTGCTGAATGCGGTTCCGAACCAAGAAGATCCGTACGCCAAATACTTAGTTATCAACCAACAACGCGTGAAACGTTTAACGCAGCGACTGCGCCTCGAGCCCGAAACCGAAATTGCGGCCCTCAACGCCAAAGCCGGAACCAAGTGGCTGATTTTGAACGAGCACTGGTGCGGGGATGGCGCCCAAATTGTTCCGGTTCAGGCGGCGATCGCCCGAGCGAGCAACGGCCGTATTGAGGCACGGGTACTGTTCCGCGACCAAAACCTCGAGTTGATGGACCAGTTTCTGACGAATGGGGGGCGCAGCATTCCGAAAACGATTCAAATGACTCAAGCGTTTGAAGTGACCGCCAGCTGGGGGCCGCGACCCGCCGAGGCCCAAGACCTCGTCCAGCGCGTCAAGGCCGACCCTGAGCGGGCCCACTTGTACAGCGAAGAGCTCCACAAATGGTACGCGGTCAACCGACAGCAAGCCTGCCAAGTTGAGCTACGCGCGCTGATCGCAACGGCGTAAAATTTATCAACCCCGCTGTAATTTGTGCCGCCCACCAATCACTAACGGGGTATGAATCCAAAAATCAACCGCGCCCTCTACGGCGGCTTTGTCGCTCTTGGACTGTACTACCTCTTGGTCCAGGGCGATCCCGGAACCGCCATCGCCCAACTCGGAATCGCCCTGGTCTTTGACCCCTTTAACCCCGACCAACCTTGGGGCAACCGTCCGCGCTGGCAAAAAATATGGCTCTACACCCACTTGGCGGTCATGGCGCTCATTTTTGGTATGTGGATGGGCACCAACGACGCAGCCAATGCCGCGAAGGACGCCAAGCAAGGGTTCTTTGACGGCTGGAACGGCAACTAAACGTGCAGCATCCCTCGACGGAGTCGGCTTGGGACCTGATGCAGGCCCACCGGGCGCTGATCTTCAAGCTGATTGGCCTTTACTGCCCCAAGGGTGAGGCGGCTGACGACGCCTGGAACGAAATCTACAGTCAGGTCCACGGCGCCCTCGGGTCCTTTCGGGGCGAAGCTCAGGCCTCTACCTGGCTGTACCGCGTGGCCTTGAACACGCTGCTCACCATGCAGCGTAAGGCCTACCGCAGGCCTGCCACCGCAGCGGTAGAGGCCGCACACGAACCCGGCCACGACCCCGAAGCCCGTAGCGACGCCGCCGAACGCCTGCACCAAGCCATGGTCCGCCTCCCTGAAGCCGACCGAGCACTCATTGCGCTGCACCTCGAAGGGTTCCGCGCCGAAGAAATCAGCGAAACCCTCGGGATTACCGCCAACCACGTCAACGTCAAAGTTCACCGAATCAAAAAACAACTTCAGCAATGGCTCACCAACCCGTAAGCGAATTCGACCTCGAGGCCGCATGGAAGTCGGCTGAATCCAACCCGGAGCCAAAGCGGCCACCGAAGGTTCCGACCCCAGCCCCCACGCCGTTGGTGCGCGATGCCCTGCGCCGCCAGTACGCCGGAATCGCCTTCTCAATCGCCATCACCGCGCTCTACCTCTACGTGCTCGCGGTCACGCCCTCGTGGATTTTACGCGGCGGAATCCTCGTTCTCGTCGCGTTTAATGTGGCGGTAACGCTTAAAATGATTCCGTTGGTGCGCCGCCTGTGCCAGTTACGCATGGACCAGCCGCTCCACCAGTTCGCCACGTCGTTGCTGGCTGATTTCAAGGACTGGCACCGCTTTCAAACCTACTGGGCGGGCATCGCATTCCCCATTTCGGCGCTCACCGGCTTCTTTTTAGGCGGAACCGTCGGTGCCCAGGAACCCGACGCCTCAGTCCTCTTGCTGAAGCCCAAACTGCTCTTGACCGCGCTCGGAGTGACGCTCGCCATGATGCCCTTGATGATTCGACTGACGCGATGGATGTGGAAGCACAGCTACCAAAAGGACATTCAGCGCCTTGAGGAATGGGTGGCCGAGCTCAAATGAATCTGTACTTGATAACATCGGGCTAACATACCCGTAATCTTGAGGTTAAGCGCTTGAGCGTGATTTGCACACTGAATAAATCACGCAATGCCCTGCTAACCATGTACCGCATCCTTTTCATTTTCTCAGCTTTAATTTGGAATTTCTCAGCCTTTGCTCAGTCTGGTAAGCTCGTTGGAACCGTAGTAGATGGTTCTACCGGAGAAACGATGCCAGGCGCGCAAGTCATTGTAGAGGGCACAGCGATCACCTCACTCACCAATTTTGATGGTGAGTATTCTCTAACTGCCGCCCCCGGAACCTACAGCATTCTAGTAAAGTCATTTGGCTTCTCGAACAAGTCCATCTCAGGTGTCGTGATTAGGCCCGGAGGTGAAACCACACTCAATGTGACCATGGAATTTTCAAAGGGGGAGTCACTAGAGGAAGTCACCATTACTGCTTCAGCGACTCGAGAGAATGTTAATGCACTTTTGATTCAGCAAAAAACACTTTCATCCGTTTCGGATGGAATTTCATCCGAGTCCATTCGTCGGACACCAGACCGCAATACCGGAGACGTTCTGAAACGAGTTTCAGGCGCATCGATTCAAGATAACAAATTCGCCATTGTCCGTGGTCTAAATGATCGCTACAACGCGGCATACCTCAACGGAGCCCCGCTTCCTTCGACTGAATCCGACCGAAAGGCTTTTGCTTTTGATGTTTTTCCCGCCGCCCTTCTCGACAACCTTGTAATTGTCAAAACAGCTTCAGCAGAACTTCCTGGCGAATTCGCTGGTGGCGTAATTCAGGTGAATACCAAGAGTTTTCCGGGCAAAGCCTTTCACGAGTTCAGTTTTTCATCGAGCTACAATAGCATTACCACTTTTAAAGATCGTTTGGATTACCAAGGAAGCTCGACCGACTGGTTGGGCATTGATAACGGCGCCCGCGCGTTGCCATCGAATATGCCTACCTCGAATCAAATGTTTCTGCTTACCTCGTCTGAGAGAGTTCAAATTGCGAGCAAATTCCAGAACGATTGGGCCCTTCAAAACAAGATTTTCATGCCTGCACTGTCATTTCAGTACAGTGGTGGAAGCAGCAAAGAGCTTGGCACCAAACGCCTTGGGGCAATCTACTCTTTGACCTATAATCAGAGTAACCAATACAACACTACCCGTCGTCAGTCATGGCAAAACGCAGTGGGTTCCAACGAGGAATCCCTGATGGAAAGTGACCTTCTCGACGACAATTACGTCGTGAATACATTGGCAGGTGCCCTCGCAAACATTTCATACAGTGCGGGCCCCAACACGACCATTGGTTGGAAGAATTTATACTCCATCACCTCACAAGACCGTGTCCTGATGCGCAACGGAACACGCCAACCTATTGATGCACCAAATCAAGTCCTTCGCCAAAGTGCTCGTTGGTTCACCAACAACCAAATTTTGAGTAGCCAACTCAACGGATCGCACTACTTCGAGTCATTTAAGGGGAAACTTCAGTGGTTAGCATCGTACAGCGGCATTTCTCGAAGTGTGCCCAACTTGCGGAATACCCTTTACTATGGAGACACCGATGTACCCGACACCTCATGGAGAGCTGGTATCACCTCTACTTCAGTGGGTCCTGATTATTCTGGCAGCCGGTTCTATGGATTAAATCTTGAAGGCATTACGAGTGGGCAAGCCACTTTTGAACTTCCTCTTGATTTGGTGGACATCGGTCTTCGGAACAACTTGAAACTTGGCATTGGCGGACAGTTTCGTGACCGCACGTACACCGCTCGTCAGTTTGGATATGTTTTGGCAAACTTTATGAGCTTTGACCAAAATTTATTGAATGCTCCGATCGAAGATATTTTCGGCGCACAAAACATGAATGCATCGAGTGGCTTCTCGATCCGCGAAGGAACCAAATCCTCTGATTCCTATTTAGCGAATGCCACCACATCATTTGGGTTCATTCAGTTTGATTCACGAATCATGGAGAAGACCCGGGTAAACTGGGGTGTGCGCGCGGAGAATTTTGAGCAAAACATGTATTCAAAAACCGACAACAACGACACGGTTCAGGTTGAAAGTACATTGCTTGATATACTTCCTTCGGTCAACTTTATTTATAGTATTAATGATGCGCAAAATCTGCGACTATCTTATTCTCGTACGCTCAATCGACCCGAATTCCGCGAGTTAGCACCATTTGCCTTTTACGACTTCCAAACGCGCTACGTCGTAACCGGTAATCCTTCTCTGGTGCGTTCAACGATTGATAACTTCGACGCTCGCTACGAATGGTATCCGGGTAAAGGCCAGGTCTTTTCTGTAACTGGATTTTATAAAAACTTCATTAATCCGATTGAACAGGCGACTCGTGAAGATGTGGTGACCGAATACACATTTGTCAACGTACCCAGTGCGGTAGACTTTGGTCTTGAACTTGAAGGTCGCTTACTCTTGAGTACGTTGTTCGGAAATCCGGACCACAACGTCTTGAATAAGATGACAGCGTTTGCGAACTACGCGCTCATTCGTTCTCAAGTCACTCTTAATTTACCCACGGCTGCAGACTCCATTCGCCCACTTCAAGGCCAGTCTCCGTATGTCGTTAATGCAGGCATTCAGTACCAGAACGATGAATCTGGCACCACAATCAGCGCCGCATTCAACCAAGTGGGCGATCGGATTTTTATCGTCGGCTCAAGTCAAGAGCCGAGCATTTGGGAAAAAGGCCGTGCCGTGCTAGATCTCTCGATGAACCAAGAAGTCAACGAAAAGCTCAGTATCAAATTGACTGCTCGGGATCTCCTTGCGCCAGACTTGATCTTTTTCAACGACATCGACAACAACCAGCAATGGTCTGAAGGAGACGACCAAATGTGGCGCACCAATTTTGGGCCCACCGTTTCACTCGGTCTTACCTACAGACTTTAAGGACTTAACATTCCCTTTTCATTTGCATTACTGAAGCATAACGATACCTTAAGACACAGGTATTATACTCCGAGTAGGTTTGCTTCAAATTGTCAACCTACTCATGAAAAAAATCATACTTTTCCTTTTTGCGGCGTTCGCGACTTCGTCGTTCGCCCAAGTGAACTGGAAGTTTGAGCCCACCAACTTCCGTGGTGCTTTTGCTCCAGCTCCAACTCCGATGTGGACCAACGGTTGGACGAACTGGGATCCTCAAACTACGGTGTACGGAACCCCCACGGTAACTGTTGCAACCAACATCACTGCAAATACCACGTGGACTTCTGCCAACGTATACTTGCTTTCGGGTCCAATTTATGTTACGAATAACGCAACCCTTACGATTCAGCCTGGAACCGTAATCCGAGGCAACGTAAGCGTAGCGGGTTCTGCACTCATCGTCACCAAGGGCGCAAAACTCATTGCTGCCGGTACGGAATCGCAACCCATTGTCTTCACCTCAAGTGCCGCACCAGGCAGCCGACAAATTGGCGACTGGGGCGGAATCGTACTCTTAGGTAAAGCCGCAAACAACCTTCCAGCGAACGCAACGGCTGGAACGCCCGCGGGTATTGGCAACATTGAGGGCCTTCCCGTAACGACCAACTCTGAATATGGTGGTGGAGCAACTCCCGATGACAATGACAACAGTGGTGTACTTAAATACATCCGCCTTGAGTTCGGAGGCTATGCGTACCAAATCGACAAGGAAATCAACGGATTCACGTTCGGGTCTGTAGGTGCTGCTACTGAAATTGACTACCTGCAAGCTTCATTCGTGAACGATGACGCGTTCGAATGGTTTGGCGGTACCGTCAACGCAAAGCACTTGGTAGCATACCGATGCCTTGACGACGACATGGACTG